>JADFOB010000147.1 GCA_022563055.1 Planctomycetota bacterium | reverse complement strand
CACGCCGGTTCACAAGCGTCGACCGGCCCCGATAGGCCTGCATCGCACTTATCTCAGAGGGAGTTTAACTGTACCCCTCCCAGAGGCAGGCGCGCGGATTCGCTCATACGGTGGGAATACGCGCTGGGCGTTACGGGGGACTCCGGAGTGCCTGATCGCGCGTCTGGTTGGCTCGTTCGATGAGTTCTTCCGGCGTAGGGATCTCTTGCTCCTCAAGGACGAAATGGCGGATGTGCACGTCGTGAAACCACATCGGAGTGAGAACCTCGGCGAAGAAATCGATCGGGACGTGCTGGTACCACGGGCGTTTGAGATCCCAGTGCGTCTTAAGCGTCTTGAACCCCTCCTTGCGAATGATCACGTCGTAGTCGCCGTACCAGAGGAAATCCTTGGATACCTCGCTGCGTCCGATCTCCTGATCGTTCAGAAAGACGCGAGCGTTGGGCGGCTCCGTTGTGATGCGGACCGTTCGACGAACGCACCCTGGCGTCACCGCGCCGATCAATACCACCACGAAAACTAGTGCTGTCGTCGTGTAGCGTCCGCCCCCCGTGGCGGACGTGGCACGCCGTGTACCACTGCTCTGTAACCCCGCAACACCGGCAAGGATCCGATTCGTTGGCATCATGGTAACTCGCATATTTCAGCCCAAGGCCCTTGGGTATCGAGAATAGCCACGGTGCAACGACCGTTGACCCAGCCGCAGCATTCTCCCGGATTGAGAAACAAACGCCCGTCCTCGACACGATTCACAACCTCGTGCGTGTGTCCCGTGACGACGACATCCGCGCGCTCGATGTCGTCCTGGTCGCACCAGTCGATGAAATGATGCACGAGAATCGTCCGCCCGCCAAGCGCTACGAACAGCGGCCCATCGACAAGCTGCGGCAGACCCTTTTTAAGCCCCGCCCGCTCGCCATCGTTGTTGCCGTATGTCGCAAAGATCGGTCCGGAAAAGCGCAGCAGGCGTCCGATGGCGAAGGGAGCTACGAAGTCACCCGGATGAATAATCGCTTCGACCTTTTTCGAGGCGAACAGCGCCAGCGCGGCGTCGATCCGCGGCAGTCGATCGTGCGTGTCCGAGATGACGCCGACCAGCATCGCAAACGCTCCGCTCCCGCCGATTTGATGGCGTGGTCCGTGTGGCACAGCGGCCCTCCGCTGTGTCCGGGCACCATCCCAGCAGAGGGCGGCTGGGGCCACACGCCGCTTTTAACGGCGGCCATAGAGGTATTCGTTCATGTACTGGATCGTCTGTTGTTGGGAGGCACACTCATTGGCGAGGAGATCGCCCGCCGAGATCATACCGTAGAGGGTTCCTTCCTCGACGACGGGAAGGTGCCGAATCCGTTTCGACGTCATGACCGCCTTACACTCTTCGATATCGCTGTCACGCCGGCAACACGCCATCGGCGAAGTCATGACGTCACCGACGAGGGTGTCTTCGGGCTTCCGCCCGGCAGCGACGATTCGGATGAGCACGTCGCGCTCGGTGAAAATGCCGACGGCGTTCTCTCCGCTGGTGACGACCAGCGCCCCGATTCGTCGTTCGTTCATCAGCTTGGCCGCATGGAGTACGGTCGCCTGCCGATCGACGGTGGCCACGCTCGTGCCTTTTTGTCCCAGAATCGTTTCCACGTTAGGCATGGTGATACCTCCAAAGCCTCGCCGGATTGAGCCCGGCCCGTCACCTGCCGAGCCGAATCAACCTGCTTAGTACGCGCAACATGCAACGCCCGTCTCAACGGTATTGTGCAGCCAAGCGACCGATCGAGCAAGCCTCGACGGGGCCAAGGGGCTGCGACAGATTCGCCGGGGTCGTCATCCCGTAAGGACGCTGTGATAGTAGCCTGGCGATTCAGGGGTTGTCGAGTTAATGGGAACGGTTTTTGATGTCAATTTTGGGCGGAGGAGCTACACTGGTTGCTGCCGGTGTGCGACACGCACGGTCGCATGGAGAAACACGCCATGAGCGGATGGAACCGGGCTCCGTGGCCGCGGGATTGGATTCTGCCGTTCCGCGAGACGCTGGGCAACCGAATCCCGCGGAATCATTCGATCCGGCTCTTGGCCGTCCCGGCGCGCCGGGACTCGATGCGCTCGATTGGTAGGCTGGCAAGGGCACTACGTTCTGGTGGCCGGTCAGCCGCGGATTCCACGGGACGACGGCCCCGCCGAACCTGTCACGGATCTTGTGCGATCGGCGGCCATGGTTACATTTAGAGAGGGAGGATCAATGATTCAAACTGTCCACGTCGCAGATGTCGGGGATGTGCCGGAAGGTGGTTGTATCTTGGTCGAGGTCGCCGGGCGCAAGGTGGCCCTTTTCAACATCGCGGGCAAGTACCATGCGATCGATGACCTTTGTCCACACGAAGACGGATCGCTGTCCGAGGGAGAGGTCGAGGGTAACGTCGTCACCTGCCCCTTTCATGACGCGACGTTCGACGTCACCTCCGGCGCCGTGTTGAGTCCGCCCGCGGAAACCGGCGTGAAGAGCTACAAGGTGAGCGTCGATGGCGGCGCGATCACCATCGAAGTTCCGTGAGGCCCCCAAGCGGAGCCGTCGGCTGGGAGCCAGGTTACAGGTGGTCTTGTGGGTTGATCCTTGTGGCACAGCGGCCCTCCGCTGTGTCTGGACGGACACCCAGCCGGGGGCGGCTGGGCTATACGGACCTCGCCACGCCACAGAAACAAGTGCGAGAGAGCACGAGCCGGCGAGGTTTCAACGCGGGCATGGCCGAGGGGTGGTATGTGCGAGGCGATGCAAGACGACCGGCACGACACGCGGCGCGACGAGCCCACGGTCGATTTGCGCTTGCCGGTCATGCGCCAGCCGTCAACGGCGATAAAGCCGTCCACCATGAGTCGATGGCGGGCGACGTCGCTCGTGGTGGTGCATCTGCTCATGATCGGGCACGTCGTGCATTGGGCGGTCACGGGCAGAACGATCTCGCCGGTCGAACCGTCCGAAGCGATGGACACGCTGAACAACGGACACGTGAACGCGGGATTCATCTTCCTGGCGGTGTCGCTGGCAGTCACGCTTGTGCTGGGCCGCTTCGTTTGTGGCTGGGGGTGCCACATGGTGGCCTATCAGGATCTCTGTACGTGGTTGCTCAAGAAGATCGGTCTCAAACCCAAAGCCTTTCGCTCGCGGATCCTCGTTCTTGGACCGCTCGTGCTGGCGGTGTACATGTTCATCTGGCCGACGGTCTACCGCTGGTGGATGGGGATTCCGCGTCCGACTCTGACGAACCATCTGCTCAAGGAGCGGTTCTGGGAGACGTTTCCGGGACCGGTCATTGCCATTGTTACCGTGCTGGTTTGCGGATTCGTGATGGTCTACTTTCTGGGTGCAAAAGGCTTTTGCACCTACGCCTGCCCCTACGGCGGGTTCTATGCCCTGGCGGAAAGGTTGGCGCCGGGGCGCATCCTCGTCACCGACGCTTGCAAGGGTTGTGGCCACTGCACGGCGGTTTGCTCGTCGAACGTTCGCGTGCACGAAGAAGTCGCACGGTATGGAATGGTCGTGGATCCCGGGTGCATGAAGTGCATGGATTGCGTGAGCGTCTGTCCCAACGACGCGTTACACTTCGGGTTCGCAAAACCGCCGCTGGGTGCCAAGCCCAAGTCACTTCCTCGCCCCAGACCCTATGATTATCGACTGTGGGAAGAGATTCTCATGGTCGTCGTGGGTCTGGGTGCCCTGTGGACGTTTCGTGGTCTGTACGGGCAGATCCCACTGCTTCTGGCCATGGCGCTGGCGGCCATCACAGCCTACCTGATCATGAAGGCTCTGGGGTTGATCCGATCGCCGAACGTACGCTTGCAGAGCGTACAGCTAAAGCGTGGACGGCGATTGACACGAGCGGGGCTCGGCTTCGCCGCGTTCATGGTTGTTTTGCTTGTCTTCACCGGTCACAGCGGAGCTGTGCAGTACGATGTGTGGCGAGGTCACGCGCTGCGGCAGTCTCTGTCGATGGGTGACAAGGTCTGGCTTACCGACCGGGATTGGTGGGACGATGTTCCGGCGGGCGAGCGATCACGGATCGATGCCGCCATCACCCATCTCGAACGGGTAGGTCGACGGGGGTTGCTCGATACGCCGGCGGCGCTGGAAGATCTTGTGTGGCTCTATCTGGCGAAGGGACGAGATGACAGAGCGGAAGACACCGTGCACCGATTGATCGCCCTGCTCCCGGATCGCCCGGAATCGCATCGCGGCCTCGCAGCGCTTCATCGAAAGGCCGGGCGCATGGAGCAAGCGGAGGCGTCCTATCGCGAAGCGCTGTCGATCGACGCCTCTTTTGGACGCGCGCGAGAAGATCTGGCGGCCCTCCTGCATTCGGTGGGACGGGTGGACGACGCGGTGGCGATCTACCGCCAAGCCGTCGAGATGTCGCCGGATGATCCGCACTGGCCCATCCGGTTGAGTCGAATGTTGCTAAGCGTGAACCGTGTGAACCAAGCCGGCGACGAGCTGGATCGCCTTCTCGAAGGCGTGCCGGCCAGCGCAGAGGCGCACGCCTTACGTGGCGTCGTAGCCCTGCGGAGCGGCGACACCCAAAAGGGGCTCGACCACCTGAGGCGTGTCGTCGCGCTCAAACCTGAGTCGGCCTCGGGCCATTACGATCTCGGAATGGCGTTCCTGTCGCTCAAAGAGATCGGTCCGGCGATCGAGCACCTGCGTTTGGCGGTCGAGCGGGATCCCCAGCGAGCGGTTGCTCAGTATAATCTGGGCGTCGCCAACTACATGGCCGGTAATCTGGAGGATTCGGTCGAGCGAGTTCGCCAGTCGATCCGATTG
>JADFOB010000146.1 GCA_022563055.1 Planctomycetota bacterium | reverse complement strand
GTGAAGGTCGCCTCTTCCTCGACGCCGACGCGCCGCACGAGCCCTATGGTCCGCGCGGCGATGGCGGTGTGTACACCGGCCAGAATGTCCTCCACCTTCCGCTTCTGCGCCAGATGGCTGAGGATGTCCGATTCGACAAAGACCGTGCAGACGCTGGTGAGTCGGACCGGCTTGGTGCCCCTAAGGGAGATTTCGCCGATCTCGTCGAGCGTCAGGCCCAACACCTCCGCCGCCCCGGCGAGGAAGCGACCCGTGCCCGCGGCGCACTTGTCGTTCATGCAAAAGTCGACGACGTCGCCTTCGGGGCCGACCTTGATCGCTTTGGTGTCCTGCCCGCCCATGTCAATGACGGTGCGCGTACCGGGGAACAACATCTGCGCGCCGCGGGCGTGGCAGGAAATCTCCGTGACCTGCGCGTCACCGGCTTCGATCTTGTACCGTCCATAGCCCGTGCCGATGACGAACTTGATGTCATCCCTCTTGGCACCGGAATTGGCGATCAATTCGTCCAGCGATCGTTGACCCGCCCGCTTGACGTTTGCGCCGGTGTCGAGCAGGGTCCGTGCCACGATGGCACGGGAAGTATCCATAAGCACACCCTTGGTCTGCGTGCTTCCAACGTCAATACCCGCTGCGAGAATCATGAGCTTTCCTCTTACACCTTTTTTTCCACGTCGTTTGCGAACCCGGCTCACCTGGTTGACGGCGCGCGATCGTGCATCACCCTGCGTCCGAATCGTCGCGCGGGCTCAAGCCCGCGACTCAGGGGCGCTTTACGATCGCGCACGGAGATTCAGCGCGACGACGGACCATCAACAGGCCTTCCCTCGGCGGAGTCGCTTGTACTGTAGCGCCTCGAAGAAGGCGTCGATCCGGTTTTTCATCTGTGCCTCCGCGTAGTAACGCGGATCCTCCAAATCGGACTCGACCATCAGGGTCGGTACGCCGAGCTCCTTGGTAAAATACTCGCGCATGTCGCCTTGGCCGGCGGAGAACAGTCGGCAACTCTTGACACTGTGGATGACCAACGCGTCGGCATGCCAGTCGTCGACGTACGTTCGAATCTGCTGGTAGCGCTCGATCATCGACCGGTTGCACAGGTTGTGAACGATCATCTGATCGGCGATGCTTTCGAGCGGTTTCCGCGGATCGTGCCGGAACCCGAACTCCCACGTTCCGCCGACGGTCGAATAGGTGCTCTGAACGGCGACGGCGCCCCACGCCTCGAAGAGGTTCCGAAAATTTCGGTAGTAGGGATAGGGCGGCGGCCCTTCCATCACCATGCGGAATCGTTCGTCGTCCACGACGCCGATGCCGTCGGCGACCATTTTTTCGTAGTGCACCACGACCTTGTCGAAGAAGTCCGCAGCCTCCTTGGTACCCCGAAGCGCGTTGATCGGACCCATGAGGTTGATGCTGTCGAAGTAGGAGTCAAACGGGGTGGGGCGGTTCTTGCAGAGCTCCTTGCTCCGAACCCAGCCCTCTTCGGCTCTAGCGGAGTAGGCGAGAATCTCTCGTAACCGGTCAATGTCGAACTTCTTGCCGGTCAGCTCCTCGCAGTTTGTAATGAACTCTTTGAGCTGGGTGATGACATACCGGACGTCCTCCTGCGTGGGCACCTCCTCGCGCAGGAACGGAATGTCCAGCATGATCATCGGCACGTCGAACATGCTCGCACAGTGCTCGAACCACTTGATGTAGACGTTGCAGCCAACGAAGTTGCAGACGATCATCGACGGTTTGGGCACGGTGCCGTTCTCGCCGACGCCCCCGCACATGGTGAAACCGATGTCCGCCTTGACGTAGGCGCAGTTGTCGGACGCGTAGCCGACCTCCTCGCTCTTGATGATGTAGGGGAGTGACTTCTTGCGAATGGCAAGCTGTAGCGCGTTGATCTCGGGAAACACCGGGAGGATGTC
The DNA here is from genome assembly GCA_022563055.1 of Planctomycetota bacterium. The sequence goes on along the minus strand of JADFOB010000146.1, from coordinate 2,912 downwards.
GAAACAGCGGAGGATCTCGACGCAGTTTCCGCTGATCATCATGTAGGCGGAAGGCACCGGCGTGGTGGTTGCCTCTTTGATCTGGGTCATCCAACCGGTCATGATGTCGCGTGAGAGCCCGTGGATCACGCTACGATAATCTTTGTCGTCGGCAACGGCTGTTCGCATCGTTCGTTCCTTCCTTCTCTTTCCTCATAGCGGTCAGCTAGGAGCCCGGTGAAAACTCGCGGGTGCGCGTGCCCCATCAGTCAAACAACATCGACTCGGCGAAGGTCTCCACCTCCGTCCGCGCGGCTTCAAACGTCCACATGCGCTCCTCGAACTCGAGCTTGAGGTGCGCGATGTCCGCCGCTTCCAACCGCTGGCGGAAGAGCACGTAGTCAAGCAATGCCGGTTCGCAGAACTTCGCCGGAGCGAAGACGACGGCCTCGGCGCCGCTCTCCTTCATGCGATCGATCAATCCGTCCGTACGCGGCCGGTCACGATCGTACCGAACCGACGTATAGGCGCTGTGCAGCAGATAGGCGTCCGCCAGCGCCGCGACGGGATTCCCATTGGCCTCGATGTCCGCCGAGAACAACCGCCACCCGATTACCATGTCGTCGTTCTTGATCTGACACCCGGAGGACTCGATCACCTCGATCAACCCGAGCGGCGGCTGCTCGCAGAATGCGCCCTCGATCACCACGTCGACCGTGTCACGCCGATGGACCTTGCGTTCCTTGACCAGCCCGATGAGCGGTTCCAGCAGTTTCACAAACTCCTCGGGCATCATCTGCGTGCCCGCCTGAACCACCGCGCACAGTTCCGAGGCGGTGATGGAACCGGGACGCTGCATACGCTCCCGGTAGAGCGCTCGCGTCAAACGGCGGACCTTGTTGTAGATATCGAGACTGTTGGCGATTGCCTCGTCGGCGATCGGTTTGGCCAGGTGTCTGGCGAGGTTCGTTCGGAAGCGCTCGAACTCCGCCCGCGTATAGGCAACCGACCCCGCACTGGCCATGTTCTGCGGGAGATGCATATACTCGATGTAGAGGTCCGGCGCGTTTCGCTGGACGAGGCTCGACAGGTTGCGCGCCACGTCGCAGATCGAGCTGAAGACCGCTCCCTCGAACTCCTTCATCTCACCGCACAGAAACAGCTCGAGCGTGCTCTTGGCGATCGAGCAGATAAAGGACTGGAAACGCGAGTCCGCATGGGAAAGCTCGAGCTTGTTGCCCGCACCGAACATCCCCAACGGCATGAGCCCGGCTGCGTGAATGATCTCGACCGGCGCATAGACGGGAAAGACGGCAAACCCGCCGACCCCGGGATGCTTCTCCCTCGCCTTGGCCAGCGCTTTACTGGGAAGAAGCTCCAACTGATCCAGACATTCCTGTACAATGGTCTCAATCGTCACCGCAAGTCTCCTCCGGTTCGGTCAAGCCGTTCCCGGTGGGGTACACCCAGCCGGGCAGCTCGATCTTTGAGCAGCAATAGTCCATCTTGGGTCCACGCCGTCCGCGATCCAGCAGCGCGAGCAGACCCGTGCGAATAAAGGGGTTCTTCCTGGGATTGAACGTCTCACCCGTCTCCTTAGTGAGCGCTTCGTCGTCGGTACCGCGGGCGAGTTCCTGTTTGAACAGCGCCCGCGAGTAGGGTGCGTCCTTGGCCATGTTCCGCGCGCGTTCGTATCCACGACGCAACGCCTCCAACTCATCATCAAAGACACCGTTGCTAACACCCACCTGGTACGCCCGATCGGCCGTCATGCCCTGATCGAAGAGCTCGAAGATCACCGAATCTCCCATCCCTAGTCGCTTGAGTTCGCTGACCGCCGAGAAACCCGGAAGGATGGCGAAATCCAGCTCGGGCTGGTTGTAGGTGTTCTTTTGCTGCCAGTGTGATCGGCGAAGGAGTGAGTCGTAGACGAATCCGACCGCTCGGACGTCGTATCGAAGGTCGAGAAAGTAGGTGAATTCCGCACCGCCGCCCCACTTTTCGCCGAACACGCCGATCGTCGCCACCGGGCTCTTTTGCATGAGGCGGAACAGGGCGACGCCGTGACGGGTCATGGCGGAGGCCTCCTTCTCCGTCAGTGCGACGTACCCTTTCTCTCGCTCGAACCAGCCCCGATTGAACTCGCGCGCGTCGGCACCGAGCATGCGCATCCCATCGCCGGCGGCTGTGAAGAGTACCGCGCCGCACCGGCCGTCGCGGTGAAGTTTGAGGACGCGACTGTAGGCATGGGCGAGTTGATCGACGCCGGCTTTGTTAAAGACGTTGCCGCGCATCGGACAGTTGAACACAATGCTCGCGACCCGGTCGCGCGACGACGGTTCATGAAACTTCAAGTCGAGATAACAGCCTCGGTACTCACCGCTTTCGAGATCGAGCTGGGCAACCGGTGTTCGGAAGTGCTTCCCGTATCCCAACAGACGGTTGAGATTCCGCTTTTTCATCTCATGCAGCAGGGAGGGTTTTCCGGCTCGCGGACCGCTCTCCCCATCGAGGTCGAGCATTTCGAGGATGTAGCGGTCGTCCGCATTCTCATCGCGCGCCCGGCGGACCAACTCGATCACGCCGTCGATCGTCAGGTGTGCAATCAGCGCATCAATCAACTCGATCAGCCCGACCTTGAACCGCAGCCCCGCGCGCGTCGAGATGTTGATCTGACCGGGCGTTGCGACCCGGTCCTGAATCATGTCCAGGGCGTAGAGACAGATCGGCAATGCGTATCGCCGAAACGCCCGGCCACCCGCATCATCCGCACAGGCTACGTGAACGAGCGAGTCGGCGCTCTTGATTTTCCCAGCGCGGCGATCACGCTCGGCAGCCTCATAGTAGGACCAGAAATCCTTGCGCGAGATTTCGGAGATCGGTTCGTACTTGCCCGACGAGGGATCGAGCACGCCCGTGGGTTTGGGACGCTC
>JADFOB010000145.1 GCA_022563055.1 Planctomycetota bacterium | reverse complement strand
CAAAGCCGGGGTTCCCTTTCCGCGTGCGAATCCGATCCCACGCCAATTGCCCTGCGCCGCGGTGCAGCCTTTGTCGGCGATTAACGCGGGACGGGAATCATACCGGCGAGTCGACCCAGCCACCAATTCCCAATGTCAGCCGGGATTCTGCGCGTCGGTGATAGACGAGTGCATCGTCACGCCTAAGTTTTCGGGCGTGCCAACTGCTCAACTTGGGATAGAGCAAGGTTCTGTTCTTGTGCGGCGTGTGGGAGTTCGAGAATCCTCTGTCGTTCTGCGGCCGCCACGGGGATCCCGCGCGCCGAGACAACACAATAGCGAACTTTGCTCTAACGCCCGGACTTCTTTGAGCGTTTGGGACGCCGGCGGATGCGGACGTGGATGCGCCGGGCGGCGTCGGGACCGAGCGAGATTGTTTCCGCGCCTCGTCTTAATGTGACCGGTCCGCCGAACGGCTCGCGCGGACCGACACAAACCTGTGTTCCGATTCCAAGTTGAAGTTTTGTCAAGTATCGTAAGAACTCGGGATCCTGATCCGAGACCTCGACAATCGATCCTCGCGTCCCCTCGGGGAGGTCACTGAGCGGCAACCCACGCGGCGGCGGAAGCGACCCATTCTTGGCTGGGATCGGCGATCCGTGCGGATCGAACTGGGGGCGACCCAGGTACTCGTAGATGCGCTCGATCAGTTTGTCGCTGATGGCGTGCTCAAGAACCTCGGCGTCGGCGTCCACTTCGTCCCAGGTCAGACCGAGTGTCTGGCACAGAAACGTCTCAATGAGGCGATGGCGGCGGATCATATCCACTGCGATTCGTCGCCCTTTGGTCGTCATTTTAGCGCCGTAATAGGGCGTGTGGCGTACGAACCCCTCGGCGGCGAGGTGTTTGATCATCCCCGTCACCGAGGCCATCTTCACACCCAGCCGTTGGGCGACTCGCTTGGTGGTCGCCTTTTGCTGCTCGAGTTCGAGGGCGTAGATCGCCTTGAGGTAGTCTTCAATCGAGGTACTTAGCACAAAGCGCGTTCTCCGTTGTCGTTCCCTGCCGCGCCGTATCGGCGGAACGACCCCGATGGTCGATTCGGCGTGTGGCCAGGTGTGCCCGGCATGGCTTGGGGCCTACAATACGCACGTGTCGGCGACGGGACATGTTGACACGCCCGACGGGATTCGACAAGTCCGTTCCTCCGGATAAAATCTTTAGGCAAGCCGAAGTTTTAAGTTGCATCAAGCTAGCCTCCGATGTATTATTGGCGCTGGTTACTGAAAGGAGATCCCCAATGCGCTCGTATCTCGCTGGCGAAACGGTCCAAAACACGCGTCTCCGCAGTGGCGGCCGGTGGCTTATGGCGATGATGATCGCGGTGGCTGCCTGGTCCGGCGGCGCCTTGGGCGAAGGCCGGCTCCGGGTGGTGTGTACGACGACCATGATTACCGATCTCGCCCGGCAGATTGCGGGCGATGACGCGGATATATTCGGTATCATGCGCCCCGGCGAGGATCCACACGTGTATGAGGTTCGACCGCGCGACGTACAAATGATCGCCGGCGCCGACCTGCTGTTGACCAACGGCCTGCACCTGGAAAGCACCCTGGGTCATGTCATCGAGAACAACACCGAAGGGGCGATGGTAGTGCGCCTGGCTGAAACGCCTCGTATCGTGCCGCTGGAGAGCGAGCAGTTCCGCGGCGCGCCAGATCCGCACTGCTGGTTCAATGTGACCTACTTTCAAATCTTCGCCGAGCGCACCCGGGATGCGTTGGTCAAAGCCGATCCGGCCCATGCCGAAGCGTATCGCCGTCGCGCAACGAGTTACATCGCGGAACTGGAGGAATTGCACGAGTGGGTACGGCAAGAGATAGGTCGCGTGCCGCGAAAGCAGCGAGTGATGGTGACCAGCCACGATGCTTTTCAGTATTTCGGTAAGGCCTACGACATCGATGTTTTTGCCGTGATCGGCATCAGCACGGAAGAGCAGCCCAAACCGCGCGACATCACGCGCCTCGAAAGCATCGTTCGCGAGCGCAACGTCAAGGCGCTTTTCATCGAGACGTCGGTCAGTCAGACGCTCAATAGGATCGTCGAGAAAATCGCCAAATCCACCGGCGCCCGGATCGGTGGCGTGCTGTACAGTGATTCTCTGGGTCCACCGGACACACCGGCTGGAACCTACATCGGCATGGTGCGAGAAAACGTTACGACGGTGGTGAGGGCGCTGCAATGACTCAGAAGCTCGCCGCACAACCGATCGAGACCGCTGCGCCGGGAATGGGTCCGGTACGCCTCAAGCCTGTGAGCGAATCCACCAGCGCGGGTTGCGCGGTCGCCATTGAAATTCGTGGCCTGACGGTATCTTATGGACATCGCCCGGTGGTCCGATCCGTTTCCGTGGACATTCCGTCCGGTCGACTGACTGGCGTTGTCGGTCCCAACGGCGCCGGCAAGAGTACGCTGCTCAAGGCCGTCCTCGGCTTGATTGTCCCGGAATCCGGTTCCATTCGGATCTTCGGCAAGCCGGTCGAGGCGTTTCGTCATCGCATCGCTTACGTGCCGCAGACCGAAGCCGTCGACTGGGATTTTCCGGTGTCGGTGATGGACGTCGTGCTCATGGGACGCTACGGGCATCTGGGCTGGTTCGGTCGTCCCAAGCTCGCGGATCGCGAGGTGGCCCGCGAGGCACTGACCATGGTTAGTATGCAGGATTATGCATCGAGGCACATTCGTCAGCTCTCCGGCGGTCAGCAGCAACGGGTCTTCCTCGCGCGGGCCTTGTGTCAGCAGGCCGACATTCTTCTGCTCGATGAACCGTTCTCCGGAGTCGACGCCGCCACCGAACAGGCCATCTTCGATCTGATGGACCGGCTGACGAGTGAGGGCAAGACGCTGGTGGTCGTCAACCATGACCTCTCCGTGCTCAACCGATTTGATTCCATACTTCTGCTCAATCAGCAGGTGGTGGCGTTCGGTCCGACCGAAGAGGTGGTCACCGACCGTAACCTTCGCCGCACCTACGGGGGTCGGCTTACCTTGCTCGATCGCGCCGACGCGGTGTTGCGCGACAACCGTGGAGATTCGTGATGCCTTTGCTGGCGACACTCGAACTTGACTGGTCGCAGTGGAGCATTCCCTTCACGCAACAGTGGTGGCAGGAGACGACCTGCAGTGTGCTGGTGGGCATCGCGTGTGGGGTACTCGGTTGTTACGTGGTGCTTCGGCGGATGGCGTTGATCGGCGACGCCCTAGCGCACGCCGTGTTACCGGGTGTGGTGATCGCCTTTTTGGTTACGGGCAATACGGGCATCTCGGGGCTCTTTCTCGGGGCGCTCATCGCCGGATTGGTGACGGCCGTCCTCATCAAGCTCGTCAGCAGCTTGAGCCGCACGAAAGAGGATTCGGCCATCGGCATCGTGTTCACAGCATTTTTCGCCATCGGCATCGTCCTGATCAGCGCCATGCCGCGCGGTACGCATTTTGACCTGAAGTGTTTTCTTTTCGGTGATCCCTTGGCTGTGGGCCCCGACGACTTGATCATGATGGCCATCGTGGCGCCGGTGGTCATCGCGATCGTCATCGTGCTCTACCACCCGCTCAAGCTCGCCAGTTTCGATCCAGTGGTGGCGATGACGATGGGTGTTTCCGTCACCGCGCTCCATTACCTGCTGATGGGGATGCTCTCTGCGACCGTGGTGTCCGGTCTGCGGACCACGGGCGTGATTCTGGTGGTGGCGATGGTGATCACGCCGGCGTCGGCGGCCTATCAGTTGTGCAACCGGCTTGCCCCGATGCTGGTGCTGGCGGGTGTGTTTGGTGCGGTGTCGGCGGCGGCGGGCATGTCCGTGGCGTTTATCACGAACTCACCGACCGGCCCGGCCATGGTGTTGGTCGCGACGATCATTTTCGGTCTGACCATGCTGCTTAGCCCGGAGCACGGTCTTTTGTTCGGCGCTTTGAAAAGGCGGCGTGTTCGCAGACACATCGAGGACGAAGACGTACTGAAGGCGATTTTTCGGTTTTCGGAGGGGAACGAGGTATGTCGGCTTGAGCACGTTGCGGCACAAACCGGTCTGGGCACTCGTTGCGTCATGTCGCATCTTCGAGCATTGGCTTCTGAGCGGTTCGTTCAGGTCGCCGGCGGTGTCATTGCACTGACGCCCAGCGGGCGCGAGCGCGCCGTGGGTCTGGTGCGTGCCCACCGGCTCTGGGAGTCCTATCTGGTGGACGAAGCCGGGATCGACGGCGAAGCAATTCATGACGCGGCTGAGCGTCTCGAACACGCGCACGAACTGGCCGACGAGGTCGACCGGGCGCTCGGGCACCCGACGCGTGACCCGCATGGTACCGTCATACCCGAGACGTAGCTTTCCCGCCGAATGTTTTCTTCTTAGCGGTCACGGTCTCTCCCCACAGCTACGTCGGGAATCGGCTTGCTGTCCTGGTGTGGTTAGAGCAAGGTCAGTTTTTGTGTAGCGTTTGGAGTTCGAGAATCCTCGGTCGTTCTATCCCGACGTACGTCGGGACCACGGGGGGTTCCGGCGCGCCGGGACTACACAATAGCGAATCTTTGCTATAGCTGGATACGAAATCAGAACCTAGTGCAGCGTCACAGCTAAATCTTTGGGTTACGGTTGCCCGCACCGCCGCGACCGGGCACGCGGGTCAGAGCCCACCGCGCTAGCGGTGGGACCGGTCCGCGGGCTGGCGCCCGCGGCTCTGATGCCGTAACGAACCCGTAAGTTTAGGTGTGACAAAGCACTAGCGCTCCGCACACATCCCTCGATGGTGCCGTTTGAACCGTACCGTCCCGACGAGAATCGGGATCAGGGAGCGGATGTGTGAGCACTGCTGATACCGTAGTC
>JADFOB010000144.1 GCA_022563055.1 Planctomycetota bacterium | reverse complement strand
CACATAGCGAGCTTGCTGGGATCGGACGAACGAGACATGCGGGATCTCCTGATCGTGACAACTGCGAGTATCAACACGCACGCCAGGATAGCCGACCTGTCAATAATGGTTGTCGTGGGCGCTTACCCAACAGGAACATCCGCCGATTCCGTCACGGACCCCGATGCGGCTCTCTACTCGACCCGCCGGCCTATGAACGGGAACTCCTCGTCCAAATTGCCTTCGGGGATGTCGAGCAACGTCACGCGGGACGAGAAGCTGAACGTACCGCGTATGGTGTCAATGTCATCGCCGTCAAACTCTCCCACGGCTGACGCGGTGGCGTTGGCGGCCTCGAATCCCGCGGCAAACGCCGTAATCTCTCCCTCGAAGGCGAAGCCCGTGGCGTCGGCGGTCGCCGCGCCGAAAGTTGCCGCGGCATACTGCAAACCCGGTTGCGTCGTGTTGTGACGCTGACCGTCAAACAGGATGGTGGCGCCGAAAATCTCCCGTGCGATCGTGTTGTTCTCGAACGCCGAGAGCTCACCTTCGGGGCCAAAGATGATGACGACGAAGGGAGCGATCTGGGCGCTGGACTCAGCCACGCGGAAGAACTCCCACTCGCTGTCCGCAAAGGAGATCACACCGCTTCCCAGCGTGACCTCCTGCACCGTCCCATCGGGAAGCTCCACCGTTGTCGTCTTGGACAGCCCGTTATTGGGCGGTCCGCAACCCATCGCGATGAAGGAGAGCATCGTGCAGAGCGCCACAAACTTACCGGAGCTACGGTTGAACTGCCACATGGTCTATCGCCTTGACATAGAAGAGGCTAACAAAGTCACTTGTGAACAACAACGTACCCGTAGCATCGGCCAGAAATGGATTGATCCTGAATGCTCTGAAGAACTCGATAACGCCTGATAGGGCTGCGTTCTCGGGCGTTGCGCTTCCGGCGCGGCACGCTGGGTTTTACCGGCCGCCAAGCGTCGATAAGACCGGCGGACGGCTGCCTACGTGTGATAAGCAACGCACCGGGACGCGGTCAATATCGGTCCGAGAGTCATCCCTGGTCGCAACCCGCTCATGCACGCACCAGGCTTCGCGGGTTCAGGCGAAAAGCCCGTAATCGACGTTCGCGGGATCCGTAATCGTAGTGAGCTCGAGCGGAATGTGCTCGATGTATTTTGTGGCTGCGCCCGTATTGAACAGGACGACGCGATCGTCCGGTTTCATCCAGCCGTCACGAAGCAGCGTCTCGATCGCCAGCACGCAGGTCGCCGCTTCGGGGCACAGGGCAATGCCCTCCGTCGCCATCACGCTCTTTTGGGACTCGACGATTCGTGACTCCGGCGTCGCCACGCCGCAGCCGCCGCTCTGGCGGATCGCATCGAGGATCATGAAGTCGCCGACCGCCGACGGCACGCGCAGTCCACTAGCGCACGTAGCAGCGTTCTCCCACGGTGTGGCAAACCGCTCACCCTTGTCGTAAGCCCGAATGATGGGTGCACATCCATCGCTCTGGACAGCCACCATGCGCGGGAACTTCTCCTGCTTGAGCCACCCCAGTTCGCGCAGCTCGTGAAAGGCCTTCCACATGCCGATCAGACCCGTCCCGCCGCCGGTCGGATAGAGGACGACATCGGGCAGCTTCCAGTCGAACTGCTCGGCAAGCTCGAGCCCCATCGTCTTCTTGCCTTCGAGACGATAGGGCTCCTTGAGCGTCGAGCAGTCGAACCAGCCCATCGGCTCGACACCTCCGCGTACGATCGCGCCGCAGTCGCCGATCAACCCATCGACGAGGTACACCTTGGCGCCGGCAAGCATGCACTCCATCTTGTTCACCAGCGGCGTGTCGCTGGGCATGAATACGAACGCCTCGATCCCGGCGCGTGCGGCGTAGGCTGCCAGCGCACCGCCCGCATTACCAGCCGTCGGAACAGCCAACCGAGTCAAACCGAAATGCTTCGCCATCGTGACCAATGTGCTCATCCCGCGGCTCTTGAACGAACCGGTCGGCAAACAGGATTCGTCCTTGATCCAGAGCCTCTGCAGGCCGAGGCGCTCCCCAAGACGAGGAACCGGCGTCAGCGGCGACATGCCCTCGCCGAGCGTGACGGGCTCTTCTTCCGCAGGCAGCGGCAGTAGCTCCCGGTACCGCCACATCGTCGGTGGCCGCCGCGAGATGACATCCGGTGTGATATTCTTGCCGACCGCCTCCAGATCGTACCGGACCCACAACGGCCGCTGCGCGTGCGTCGTTTGTGGTTCGTCATGGGATAGGCGAGTGCCGTCGATGGCGGATTCCAAGTGAGAGACATAGCTCGGCATCAGGAAACATCATCCCAAAATCTTGCCCGTCCCCAGAACTCGATGGGTGTGCCACGGCTCTTGAGCAGTGCTTTTCCTACGCTTCAAGAAAAGTTCGCTATTGTGTAGCGGCCGCCCCCCGTGGCGGCCGTAGAAGGACCGAGGATTCTCGAACTCCCACACCCTACACAAGAACAGATCTCGGTCTACATACAACATTGCTCAAGAGCAGTGGCACACGGCCTCGTCGATGCGAGCGCGGATGTTTCTGACCGGTCGCTTGCGCTCGCGGCTCGGAAAGCGGCGCCTAATCGCGCATGCTGGTCTGGCTCCCCGCGTTTAGAAGCGTCTGGGCTTGCGTACGCAACTGCTGTAACTCGTCGATGGTCTCGAACCAGAGCACGCCGCGCTCGGCTGTCGCCATAACGCGCTTCTCTTCAAGGTCACTCGGCCAGGCAGCCACCGCTTGGGTGTGATGCTCGCGGGCTTTGTCCAGGTTCCCACGCTTTGCCTCGGCGATCGCCATAATGAGAAGGCTGGCGCTTTCGAGGTCCAGATGGGTGAGGGCATCACGCCCAAAGCGAAGGGCGAGCGCGTTGTTACCGCTGCGAAGATGCGCGAGGGCAAGCGTACGCTCGATTCTGGCGTCAGCCACCGGCGCGGATGCGTAGGCGAACTTGGCGTCGTCCAGCGCCAGGTCAACGTCGCTGGGTTCTTCCGATTGAAGCCGGAGTCGCGCCCGCATCAGGTAGGCCCACGGTTTCCCGCGCTCACACTCGATGGAGTTGTTGAGCGACTCCAGGGCCGCCGGTTGGCGCAGGTGGAGCTGAACGGTGCCAAGGGTAACCCACGCGCTGCTCGAATATGCGTGGATGCGAAGACGTTGGCCTGCGGCAAGGGCCGTCGCCTGGTGCGCCGCCTGTAACGCTTCGTCCATCTTGCCCTGCTGGGCGAGCACCTTGGCGAGGATGGTGGCCGCCTGAAAGAAATCGGTCTTTAGACTCAGCGCCCGGCGGCAAGCCTGGTCCGCTTCGTCCAAGCGACCAAGCGAATAAAGGACGACGGCCTTAACGTTGACGATCCTTGCCTCGTCGGGTCGTAGCAACACTGCGCGATCGAGTAGCGCGATCGCATCGGTCAAGAGCGAGGTGTCGGCCTGCCCCCGCAGTGCGGCGAAGTAGCGATCCTTCTTCAGGATGGCGAAGTTGCCCAGAGCCTTAAACTGATTGGGGTCGACCTCAAGTGCGTTCTCATAGGCCTCGATCGCCTTGTCCAAGTCTTTCAGGATGGCGGCTTTCACGCCCTCCTGCACGAACCCGTACGCTTTGAGATCCCGCTGCTGCCGCCGGGTCCGAACGATCGTGACGACGCTCGTGACGGCCACGAGCAGCACGAGCACCATGGCGATCTGCCGAGAATGTCGCGAGAGCGTCTTGCGAAGGAGGTACCACCCGCTGTCGCGCTTGGCCAGGATAGGCTCGCCATGGAGGTAGTAGGTGATGTCCCGGGCGAGTTCACCGGCGCTTTGATAGCGGCGCTTACGCTCCTTGGCCAGCGCCTTGAACACGATCGTCTGCACTTCGTCGTCGATGGGACACTTGCTGTGACGGCGACGGCGTCGCCCCGTCGTCCGTTTATGGATGCCCGACTCACTTTTCCACTCCCGGCTCGGCGGTGTTGGCGGCGTCTCGGTGATGTGCCGGAGCACGTCCGCCATCTGCCCGACGACGGGGTAGGGGAAGTGGCCGGTGAGGATTTCGTACAGGATCACACCCAGCGCGTAAATATCGGTTCGCGTGTCGATCTCATCCGGGTTGCCGCGCGCCTGCTCCGGCGACATATAGGGCAGCGTGCCGATGACGTTCTGGGTAATGGAGACAACCGTCTCGAGCGGTGCCGAGAGTTGCTTGGCCAACCCAAAGTCGAGGATCTGCGGATTCCCGTCGGTGTCGACGAGGATGTTCGAGGGCTTCAAATCGCGGTGGATCACGCCGTGCTGATGGGCGTACTGGACCGTCTCGCACACGACGCCAAAAAGTTTCAGTGCGTCCTCCAACGGCACCTTGTTCTCGTGGACGTACTGCTGAAGCGGCAGACCACGCACGTAGTTCATCACATAGTAGCGCGAGCCGTCGTCCGCGACGCCGGAATCGAAGATCGAGATGATGTTCGGGTGCTTGAGTTGAGCGACCAGCTCGATCTCGCGCTCGAAGCGTTTGCGGGCCATCTTCGACGCGTGAACGCCCTGCAGCAGCACCTTGATGGCGACCTTACTCTTGGTGGATTCCTGGATGGCCTGATAGACCACACCCTGTCCGCCCTCGCTGAGCCGGCGGATGATCTTGTAACCTGCGATCGAGACCTTACGCCGCGGCGGCTCGTCCGCGCTGGATGGGTCATGCTCGGGATCCTGGGCATCGGATGGCAGCGTGGGACCGTACGGATCGGCCGCAGACCCGGTTGGGGATTGGACGGGTGTGGCCTCGTCCGCCCCCTCCGCCCGTTCTTGGGCCCGTTCGACCAATTCCAGTGCACGGAGCTTCTCCTCCAATTCCGGCCCAAGCTCCGGAT
>JADFOB010000143.1 GCA_022563055.1 Planctomycetota bacterium | reverse complement strand
CTTAAGAGATCATCCAACGTTTCCTGAATCGTATTCAAGACCACAACCTCCTCGGATCCCCTATGCCCTGTCGCCCGTACGCTAATGGGCTTTCTCGGCATGCCACTGCTCTTGAGCAGTGCCGGACGGCACTGTGCTGGTCGTGCGAAGAGCACTGCTCAAGAGCAGTGGCACCCAACAGAATCCATCGTTTGAGCTGCGTCGAGGCATTAGTCACTGGCCCCGCTCCCGCGACGAACCCTGGCGGCGCTCCACATCTCGATGAGTTCCTGCACGTAGCGGTTCGCCTCATCCCTGAGCGAAAGCGAGTCGATGGCCAGACGCCGCAACCCCTGCGCGATTTCCTGAAGCGTCTTGACATTGTCCACCGACGCCCAGTAACGCTGCCACGCCACCTCGCGATCAGCATGAAGGCGTTGCATCGCGTTGAGGAAGTCAGCCGCATGGGCATCGTCATCTTCGGACACCTTGTTGGTTTCGCCGCCCCGCAGTCGATTCACCAGCGCCCCCACAGCCATGCGCCCCCGTGCGCTATCAGCCTGGGCCAAGTCGTCGTGATATTCCTGTAACGCCACCTCCAGACCCTGCGCCAGTCGGTCGATGGCATCCGCCGCCGCCAACTCCACACGGGCGTCACCCGCACACCCGATCGCCGCCAGTCCTAGCAACAAGCCGCCAGCGCCCGGCAATCGCCGTTTCATGCGTCGCTCCACCGTTTTTCGACTCCCGAGGCCGCCTTTGCACCACACCGAGTCGGCCCAACACAAACCGAACCCCGCAACGACAAGACAACGCCCGCAGCGCTCGTTCCAAGTCGCACGCTCACCGAGCGCGGTAACGCCCGGATGGGTGGCCCAAGTCTTTCAGACTTGGGGGCTCGATTCGATCGGGTTACGACGGCGAACAAGCAGCTTGGTCTCCGCTCGAAAGCAATCGTGACCCCAGGTTCAAAGAACCTGGGCCACCCACCCGACGTCAATGTCGTAAGATGTGGCGCGACTATTACCGCTTTGCCACCGATGATGGCCACACGCCTGGATACCGGCGGGTTGAGGATTGACGGGAACACCAGGAATCGCTAAGGTATCTTGGAAGGAACATGGCGGGCACGGGGTGGAGTGCCCGAGCGAGACAGAGCGTGTCCAACTCGACATCCAACCTTCAACGTAGAATCCTCCACATTCGAGCCGATTCTCCCGATCGCACGAACCACATGGCCGCTCTGCTCGAATCCTTGTCGGCGGAAGTTGACGTTTGCGGCGACGTTTACCGTGCGGTGGCGCGCTTGTGTACTCAGACGCCCGCCGCCACCCAAGCCGTCATTGTCTGTGTCGACGACCTCGCCCCCGTGGAACTCGAGCTCTTCCCACTCCTCAAGCGAGTTCGCCGAGACTTGCGGGTCTACGTGTACGGCGACTGCGCGGATACCGACCGTGTGGTGACAGCCATTGAACTCGGTGCGGATGGCCGCGCCACCGAGGAGATCGTTCGGGCGATGGTCGAGCGGGTGGGTCGCGAGGAGGAAACCCGCTTCGATCTGCCGGCATCGACGAAGCCGCTAACGTCCGATACGGTCGAGTTGCCGTCACAGGCTTGCGACGAATCAGCAGCCTCGCAGACGCACCTCTCGATCGCGTACGAAGACGACCGGGCTGCATGTGACGATGCAACCGGTGCGCGCGAGGACGGGGATTATGTCGATACGGCGGATGAGACCGCCGCCCAAGCCAAAAGCGACGAGGAGCTTCGCGGACCCGCCCGCGTCCCCTGGCTTCGCAACAACGATGGACCGGCCCGGATTGCTCCGAGCAGGATGGCTGCGCCGTTGGGTAAGCAGCGTGACGAGCCATCGGGGGTGTCCGACAACCGGTCGGACAGACCGCTCTTGACGGAGGCTGAGCTGCGGGCACTCATCGATGACGAACTGCCTCCGATCGTCCCGTCCGACGCGGGCGATGCGGATCATGATGACCACTTCGGTTCGGGAAGTGACGTATGATCTCCAGTTCCGAATCCAAAGCGGTGTCGCGGTTGGTCGCCAGCCGTGATCCGCTCGAGCGAGATCGGTTGCTCGTGGTCGGCGCCGGACGTGAGGATCGTGCCCTTGTCGATGCGCTCAGCGGTTTCTATCCGGATTGGTCCGTATCCACCTGCAAAACGTATCTTTCCGGGATCGCCGAGATTGCCCGCCGCCCCGCACGGGCGATCGTAGCTTGGGTCGATGCACCCAAGATCCGTTTGGACAACGCGATCGCCGGTCTTCGAGAAGCAGCCCAACCTCAAACCCGGCTGATCCTCTGCTGTTCGCCCGAGTATGAGCCCACAGCCCGTAGCGCCGTTTCCGGCGGCGCCGACGATTACGTCCTCTATCCGCTCGAGATCGCCGAGATGGACGCCGCCCTGGGTTACGCTCGCCCACCGCTGGGTGAGCCGCGCAACGTACTCACCGACTCCGCCGCCTTCACGGACGAGCTCCTTGGAATCCGAACAGTGTTGTCGCACGTCGGCGCCCGTCCGATGGTCTTGGTCGAGAAGCTGGCGGCCCTGGTCAGAGCAGCTCTACCGACCAAAGGTGTAACGATCATTGTCGAGGGCGCGGTCGCCACGTCGGGTGACGTTGTCACCAAACCCGTCTTGACGGCGCCGATCGAGGTCGGCGATCGTGTCTTGGGTCAGTTGACCGTGGGTGAACCGATCGAACGTCCCTACTCACCCGGCGACGTCGAGAAACTGCTGCGATACGCCGATCTCGCCGCCGGTCTGCTCGAGGTCGCTTCCACGCAGCGACGCTGGCGCGAGCTGGCCATGACCGATGAATGCACTGGTCTGCCCAATCGCCGATACTTCCACCAGAGGCTTACCGACCTCCTGGGGGAGGCGGCGATCGACCGATCTCCCCTCACGGTCCTGCTCTTTGACGTGGATAATTTCAAGCAATACAATGACACCTACGGACATGATGCCGGAGACGAGGTTCTCCGTTTGACGGGCGAGCTGTTTACGAAGCTATGCCGTGAACAGGATGTGGTCACGCGCTACGGCGGTGACGAGTTCGCCGTGATCTTCTGGGATCCCGATGGCCCCCGCGTTCCGGGCTCTCAACATCCCGAATGTGCTTTGATGGTCCTTGAACGGTTTCAAGAAGCGCTGCGCACGAAGCGTTTTCCCAAGCTCGGACCGTCGGGCGAGGGCTCGCTCACGATCAGCGGGGGCCTGGCCACCTATCCTTGGGACGGCACCACACCTAACGAGCTGTTGAAGCGAGCCGACGACGCGCTGCTGGCAGCCAAACGCGCCGGCAAGAACCGCATCATCCTCATCGGCGAGGAACATCCACAAGCCTGACCAAAGCACGAGACCACCGCGCGCGATTAGGCGCCGCTTTTCCGAGCCGCGAGCGCAAGCGACCGGTCCTTTTGAAAACCCCGCGCTCGCGCTTGGGGCTCGGATCGGTGACGCAGGATCCCGCACGGCGATTAAGGTGCCACCCGCGCATCACGTACCACGAACGTGGCCATAGAGTGAAATGTGCAATCGTGGGCAGAAGCGAAAACCGCGCGTGCGGCAGATTTCCGCTATCCATCCACTGCGCCGGCGCAACTCCTCATCCGTGATGCCTTGGGGCATCAGCAGGACGTTGGAATCCTCGTAGGGTCCAAGCTGGTTGAGAAGCATGTCGATCTCGGTCATGTCGTCCGGCACGTCCACGACGAACTTGAGCTGATAATCGGGCATCTGCATGAACCGCCGGATGACGTCCAGGTTGATCCGCGTCTTCTCGTGGACGTCGGCCCACCGCCCACCGTCACGGGTCACCGGTGTCGAGTTGCGAAGCTTGGGGCTGATGCTTGCCAGATCGCACACTACGTCTTTCCACACCGTGGCAGCCGTCTCGATCGTCACGTGGTAGCCGTCCTCGTTCAGGCAGCGGCTAAGCTCCCCGATCCTCGGCGCGATCATCGGCTCGCCACCCGTCAACACGACATAGTGGGTGTTGTACCGCGAGACGCGCTCACGGATCTGCGTAACGTCGAGTTGCTCGCCCTGGGGCGCCCACGACGTCGTCGGCGTGTCGCACCAGGTGCACCTCAGGTTGCACCCGCTTGTCCGAACAAAGACGCTCGGCATGCCGGCGAGCTTTCCTTCTCCCTGAATGGTGCAGAATAGCTCGTTCACCTTCACGCCGTCATGATAACCGAATCCGCAGCCTTGCGCGCGGGTCTCATGGAAGCCTGGTGAGCGCATCCCCCGCCACTCGCCATTACGCAGGGAGGTCGGGTATACTTCCGATCCTCCCAGCGGGAGATGGGTCCGACGAGCCAAGGAACACTGCGCGGGAAAGCTGCACGAAGGAACGTGAGCATGATTCAGGCAACGATGGGGATTATTGTCGGCGGCGGACCGGCTCCGGGGATTAACGGGGTGATCGGCGCAGCCGCCATCGAAGCCATCAACAACGGACTCGACGTCCTCGGTTTCTACGACGGCTTCCGACACCTCGCGGGTGAGTGCTTCAACGTGGACGAGCACGCCGTGAAGCTGACGATCAAGGACATAAGCCGTATCCACTTCGATGGAGGATCGATCTTGCGGACGGCGCGGACGAGCCTGCTCAACCAGGCCAAGCTCAAGGTCTCCACCGTCGTCGAGCCCGACGTAGAAAAGGTCACGCGTGTGCATGACCGCTTGCGCGACTGCGGAATCACGCATCTGCTGACGATCGGCGGAGACGACACGGCGCTGAGTGCGCGCCTGGTCGCGGAGTGCTCCGGCGGGACCATCCGCGTCGTCCATGTTCCCAAGACCATCGACAACGACCTGCCGCTTCCCGGCGATATACCGACCTTTGGCCACGTCACCGCAAGACACCT
>JADFOB010000142.1 GCA_022563055.1 Planctomycetota bacterium | reverse complement strand
TCCGTCACGGAATCGGCGGTGCGCACTCTTGAGAGCACCGGGCGCAAGCCCGGTGACATGCTGACGTAGCGGGTTCGCAGGCTTGCGCCTGCGGCTCTGACTCGGCGCCCGCATTCCGCTGGAGGCGTCACACCCCCGAACACGCCTCATTCCGAAGCGGCGTTGACGCTTTCCCAACCCGCCGCTACCCTCTGCGGCTCGGCATCCGATCGATCGGGCGTCGGGAATCTCAGAACAGCCCCCATCGTCTAGAGGCCTAGGACACCGGCTTTTCATGCCGGCAACAGGGGTTCGAGTCCCCTTGGGGGTGTTACGATCCGGCGTGCGGCGGGCGGTCCACCTCTTTTGGCTGCGGAGAGCCGAGTCGCGGACGCAGAAGCGGACCCGCAAAGGAGACATACTCCTCCTCTTGAGACCGTATTCCCCCGGTTCATAGTGCTCACAAAAAAACCGGACCACCCACCGGACCGAACATGACGCCGTGGGTGCGCTGGGTTATGATGGCGCCCAAAGAGCCAGTCCTATGAACCAACTGATCGAAGACCAGCGCGAACAACTGAACCAGCGTTGCCAGAGGTTCCACGTTCTGCGCCTCGAACTGTTCGGTTCAGCCGCAGACGGGAATTTTGACCCTCAAACCAGCGACCTTGATTTCCTCGTGGAATTCTTGCCGCTGCAACCGGGCGAGCACTTCGACGCTTACTTTGGCCTGCTCGAAACCCTGCGGGAATTGTTCCAACGACCCGTTGATCTGGTCATGACCTGCGCCATCAAGAACCCGTATTTTCTCAGAGCAGTGAACCGGACACGAAAGATCCTGTATGCGGCTTGAATCTCTCAGGCTCCTCGAAGATATCCGACAAGCAGCAGAGTTGATCTGCCAGTTCACCGCCCATCGAAACCTTAACGGCTATACCGGCGATGCCATGCTGCGATCAGCCGTCGAGCGCCAGTTTGAAATCATTGGGGAAGCTCTGAATCGTCTTGCCAAATCCGATGCAGCCACTGCATCGCGGATTGGCGATTATCAGCAGATCATCGCCTTTCGTAACGTTTTGATTCACGGCTACGATGTCGTCGATGACCGCGTCGTTTGGGAGGCAGCGCAAGACAAGCTCCCTCCTCTGCACGCCAAGGTCCAAGCCATGTTGCGGCAGGAGAACGACCAGCCATAACCGTCAGGTGCGGGGCGGCTGGTCGAAGGTTGGAAAGCCGAAGGTCAAAACCGCATGACCTTGGCCCTTCGACCACCCAGCGCTATATACTGCGCGGAATGATCAACGCCGAACTAGCCCGCGTGTTCGAACGGATCGCCGATCTTCTTCAGATCGACGGCGCTGACCGGTTCCGCGTGAACACCTACCAGCGAGCCGCGCGAACGGTCAAAGACGCCGCGCTGGACATTCGGGAATTAGCCGCCCAGGGGCGACTCACCGAGCTTCCGGGGATCGGTAAAGGGACGGCCAATCGAATCTGCCAGTACATCGAGACGGGCCACGTCGACGTGCTCGACGAGCTGGAAGCCAAGCTGCCGGCGGGCTTGCCCGACCTTCTGGAGATCCCCACCATGGGCCCCAAGAAGGTGGCCCTGGCGTACCGGGAGTTGGGCGTGGGAAGCATCGACGCCCTCAAGAAGGTCATTGCATCAGGCGAGCTAGCCAAGCTGCCGGGTCTTGGAACCGCCAGCGTCAAGAAGATCGCGGACGGCATCGCGTTCCTCGAAAGCAGCGGCGGTCGAACAAGGCTCGGCGAAGCACAGCGAGTTGCCGAGACCGTCGCAGGTTGGGTTGGGACGCTCCAAGGCGTCAACCGCGTCGAGATCGCCGGCTCGATCAGACGAGGCAAAGAGACCATTGGCGATGTCGACATCCTCTGTGACGCCCAAGACGGCGAGAGGATCATCAGGCAATTCACGTCATCGGAGATGGCCAAGCGCGTGCTGGCGTCCGGAGCCACCAAAGGATCGATCACGGTCGAACTGGATACCGGGCGAGAGCTTCAGATCGATCTCCGCGTCGTTCCCGCCGATTCCTACGGCGCCGCCTTGCAGTACTTCACCGGCTCCAAGGAGCACAACGTTCGTCTGCGCGAGCTCGCCCTCAAGAAGAAGTTGCGACTGAGCGAATATGGCCTGTTTGACGGCGAGGAGCGAATCGCGGGTTCGTCCGAGGAGGAGGTCTACCGCGCGCTGGGGCTACCCTGGATTCCACCGGAGTTGCGCGAGGATCGCGGTGAGTTTGAACCCGGCGCCACGTTCGAGAACCTGCTCGCCCACGGCGACATCCTCGGCGACCTCCACATGCACACGCTCGCCAGCGATGGAACCGACACGATCGAGGCCATGGGCGAAGCCGCCGGAGAACTTGGGTATAAGTACATCGCCATCTGCGACCACTCTCGCAGTTCGACCATCGCCAACGGGCTTACGATCCAACGCATGGAGGAGCACCTCGCCGCCATCGGGGAAGCCAACAACAGAGTCCCGCAAGTCGAGATTCTCGCCGGTTGCGAATGCGACATCTTGCCCGACGGTTCGATGGATTATCCGGATGACTTGCTGGCGAAATGCGATCTTGTGGTGGCGAGCATTCACTCCGCGATGGGCCGTGGGGGATCGGGAAAGCTGAGTCCCACCGAGCGGACGCTGGCGGCCATGGAAAACCGCTACGTCACGATGATCGGGCATCCCACGGGGCGGCTGATCCACAAACGCCCGCCGATGGAGTTGGACATGGGCGCGGTGATCGAGACAGCCAAACGAACAAGCACGATCCTGGAGGTCAACGCAAGTTGGCAGAGGCTCGATCTGAAGGACGTACACATTCGCCAGGCACTTGCCGCCGGGGTCATGCTCGCCATCAACACCGATGCGCACCATACCGAGGGCTTGGGTGCCATGAGGTTCGGCGTCATGACAGCCCGCCGCGGCCGCGCCACCAGGCGTGACATTCTCAACTGCTGCAAACTACCGGAATTGCGCAAGAGGCTAAGCGCCAAACGAAACTGAACCAGCTCCCATCAGAGCCCAGAGCGTAAGCGACGGGTCGCAAGACCCCGCGCTGGCGTTTGGGGCTCGGATAAGCGCGCGAAGGCGGGCCGAAGGCTCTCACCTTCGACCCGCCCGCTGCTTATCGCGTCGACCCCACCCCCCACTCGAGGCCGCCCGCGGTTGATGGTTTACAGGAGCTGCAGGATCAGGGCCGCCTGCTGGTTTGCCACGCCCAGCAGTTGGACGCTCGATTGGATGAGAACCTGCGACCTGATCAGGTTCGCGGTCGCCACGGCGAAGTCGGTATCGCCAATGGCGCTGGCTGCCTCACCGAGCCCGGTCTGCGCCGCCTGTAGCGAGCTGATCGCGCTTCCAACCTGGAACTTCTGGAACCCACCGATCCGCCCTCGGATGCTCGCAACCTCGGAGATCGCCTCGCGAACTGCCGTCAGCGCTCCACCCACATCGGAGTCGAGATCGACGGAACCACCGGCTTTGAGTTCGCTGAGCTTGGCCGAACCGTTGCCGCCGCCGAGATTGAAAGTGGCGAGGGAATCAACACCGATCGTGGCACGCGTGGCTGTGGTCGTTCCCAACTGGAACGTCGCGCCGCCCGCCGCCTTGACGGTGAAGCTCGCGGTCGCGCTCGACACCGCGCCGCTCCCAAACGCTTCGTTCAGCGTGAATCCAAGGCTCAACCCGTTGGCGCTGAAGGTCACGTTGAGACCGTCGGTACCCGCCGTTTGGCCGTTGATTGTGATATTGGCGTCGACGCCGGCGGTCTTGCTGATCGCAACGAAGTCGTTGGCCGTGCTGCCATCGCTGGTAGCCGTACCATAGGAGCTGTTCACGGTCCCTCCGGAAAGCACCTCGACACTGACAAAAGAATCCGACCCAAAGGTCGTTGAACTGAGGTCAATTCCGGTGGCCGTCACCATCGCGGAGACGCCCGTCTGCCCCGTGGCAGCGTTGATCGTAGTAACGACCTGCGCTTGCGTCTGCGCCGAGGCGATGGTGAGGGTCACGGTTCCGAGGGTACCCGCGATGGCAAGCTGCGTCGTACCCGAGGTTCGAGTCGTCGATGCCGGAGCGAGCAGCGCGGCGGTAGCCTGGGCCGTCTGCGCCGACGCGACACGGTTCACATTCAGTATCGTATCGCTTGTCACCTGGCTTCGCGAGAACACGCGAAGGTTCGTGACGGTCGTATTGGTCACGCCAGCCGTCTGTATCGAGAAGCTGCCGTCGATCAACCGCTTGCCGTTGAAGTTCGTCGTGCTGACGATACGGTCGATCGCCGACAGGGCGTCGTCCACCTGGGCCTGGTTGGCGGCGACCTCCGACGCGGTCAGGTTGGCGTCACTGGACGTGGCCTGAACCAGCGTCTGGATCTCGCCGAGCAGATTGGATATCTCCGCGATCGCCTGATCCGCCACGGTCAACATCGAGTCGGTTCGCTGGTTGTTCACCAGCGACGTGTCGACCGCCCGGAGTTCGGCGTTGATGTTAACCAAGGCGATCAAGCCCGCCGGGTCATCCTTGCCGGTGTTGATGCGCTTGCCCGTCGTCAACTGCCTCAACGTGGTCGCCTGGTCAGCCACGTTTCGGTTGAGGATGTTCAGCAACGCGAGTGTACTGGTGTTGGTGATTGTCAATGCCATGATTTTTCCTCGTTTCGAGCCAAGCGCTTCGGTGCTTCCCAAAGGCGTTCTGACCTGCTCTGAACGTAGGATATAAAAACGCGGGTGCCAAACATTCGATGAGAATAACCGCGCGCATCCCCATGGCAGGGTCAAAACAAGGGCTTTCCGTCAAGTTTTTTTTTGCGAGCGAAGGTCCGTTTTTCGCTGCGTAGCAGGTTAGTGCCATATTGTGGCACTAAACGCAACAA
>JADFOB010000141.1 GCA_022563055.1 Planctomycetota bacterium | reverse complement strand
GGTGGATGAATGCCACAAACCCTGTCGTGGTCACGGCACACGGTGTGATCCATGAATCCGGCGCCTGGGCTGGCACGGCCCACTTGAAGAACTTAATGATCGCTCCGCGAACACACGTTCCGCGGGGTTCTGCGGCCGCTACGGAGGGATGCCGGCGCGCCGGGACCCTTTTCCAAAAGGGTGTCACCCTTCCATGGATGCCCGCAGGCGCTCGGCGAAGTCGAGGCGGTCGGCACAGGATTCCGCATCGGCGGCAGCAACCGCGCCGAATGCGAGCAGTGCTTCCCGGGCGCACGTGAGGCAGGCGACAGCCTCATCCAGGATGGGTCCGGCCGGCTCATCGGCGCGGTCATGCAACCATTGGCCATGACTTACGAGGGCGGCTCCGAGGTTGAGATCCGCTTGGGCGGCTCTGAGCGCACCGGCGTCGTGCCTTCGCCAGCACTCGCAGGCTCTCCTTGCCGCTACGACCGCTTCGGCGTGTCGGCTACTCTCCGTCGACGATCTGGAGAGGTTGACCCAGGCGATCGCCTCCTTTTCCCAGGGATCCTGCGATGCCTTCCGCCCGGCGACGATCGCGCGACGATGCCAACGGACGGCTCGCACATGCTGTCGATCCAACTCCGCATCGAGACCGAGTTCCGTCGTGACCTCCCACAGCTCCTCGTACGAGCCGTGGTCCGCGACGAGGCAATAGACGCAAAGATGCGTTCGATACGCGTCACGTGGCTGGTCCTGGCGACGGCAGATCCAGCCGCCATGCAGCCACGAGCGGGTGGCGAGTCTATAGGCGTCCAGCTTCTCCTTGCCGCTGAGCGTCCCAATCGCCTCGTTCGCCGCAGTAAAGGCTTCCGATAGCAGCGATGTCGCCGCTTGGAAATCGAGCTTGAGAGCCGCGAGGCGACCTTGCAGGTATCGCTTCCACGCTTGATGGAGCGCGGGGATGTCGGGGATGGCGGCGATGTGGGTGGCCATGTCTGCCAACCGGTTGTCATCGAGCGCCCGCATAGCCTTGACCGCTCGCTCGTGCGCCGGTTCCACTTGACCCGTGGGGCGAGGCTCGCTTCTTCTGTGTCGATCGAAAGCGGCGCGCATGGTTACTTGGGACCGCCGGTGGACAATGCCTCTTCCACCACCTTGACAAATTGTTCGCCGCGCAGATCGGCTCCGACGATCTTGCCCTCGGGACTGATAAGAAAGACGGCGGGGATTCCTTCGACACCGTAATCGTTCGCCATGGATTGGGCGTCATCGCCGAACACTTGCAGCCAGTCGATCTTCCTCTTGGTAAGGAACTTGCGGAGGGTCTTTTCGTCAAAATCGAGGCTGACACCGATGATGACGAAGTCCTTGCGCGCGGCGAACTTTTTATGTACGTCGATTAGATGAGGAAGATCGGCGACGCATGGCCCACACCAGGTGGCCCAGAAATCCAACAGAAGAGTCTTGCCCGAAAGGTCGCGCAACCGCACCGGTTTCCCCGTCAGCGCGGTCGTCGAGAACGCCGGCGCGGCGTCGCCAACCTCAAGGCGTATCAGTGCGCCGCCTCCCGTAGCGTCGGGCGCGTCGGGCAGGATCAGCTCGATTGGCTTGTCCGAGCCTGCCCGGACGGTAGCGGTCGTGCGGCGCGACCGTCCCGCTGTGACGACCAGCTCGAACTCGTCGGGCGGAGCACTCTCGATGACGAAGATCCCTTGCTCGTCCGTCACTGCGCGGAGCCCGAGCGTCTGGGCGCCGCGCCAACGCCCGGCATCCACGAACGCGCCTCGAATCGGCTTACCGTCTTGGGTTTTTACCGTTCCCTGGAGGATCGCCCCTTTGTGAAGCTGGATATCGAGTTGCGTGGTTTCACTCGCGCGGACATCCACGGTTTGCAGTTCGGGCGCGTAACCCGAAAGGTGGACCGTTACCGTTACGGAACCCGGTTGGACGCCTTGAATTGTGTAGTTGCCTTGGTAATCCGCCCAGTCGCGCGGCGAGAGATCGGACCCGTCGGATCCCGTCATCACGCGAGCGCCCCCAAGCGGGTGGCCGGATCGCGACTTGACCGTGCCGGCGATTCGCCCTGCCGGCTCCATCACCAACTCATGCGAGGATTCGGTCTTTTGCTCCGGCGTGGTAATCTCGCGGTCGAACCGTTGAGACGACACGAACGCTTCATGCGTGAGGCGGATGCCAAGTAATGCGGCGTCGAAGTGAATTCCGCGCAGGGTGATCGTGCCGTCTTTTCCCGTCACCAGCGTGCGGAAGTCATCGTGCGATTCATCCAGACATTCCACGGTGACGCCGTCAATCGGACGGCTTTTGGGGTCGACGATCTTCACGTGTACGATCCGCTCCGGTTTGAGCCGGACAACGATCTTGTCCGGATTCTCGAGCTGTCTCACCGGTCGCTTCTCACGCCCATACCCAGCCGCCTCGACCACCAGATAGCCACCTCCGGGCGACACGCCTTTGATCGTAAATGCGCCCTTCTCATCCGTTTGACCGGTCAAGTCGCTGTAGGACGCTTCGAGCGTGAGCTTCGCGTCGGGGACGGGTTTGTCGGTGAGGGCGTCGATTACGCGACCGGTAATCGAGAGGTTCCCCGGAAGCTGCTCGGCAAGAAACTCAGGCCATTCGCGGTCGCCCACGTGGATTTCCCGAACCACCTCGGCGTACTTCGGCTTGGAGAACGTCACAACGACGTCCCCACGAATAGGTTGGGCTACTGTGACCTTGAAATCACCGAGTTCATCCGTGGTGGTCGAGGCGATCAGTTCGCCTTTCTTGCCGTCGGTTCCCACCCAACGAACGGTGACGGAAACGTCTGCGTGCCCACCGCCAATCTCGTTAAAAACCTGGCCCTCCACGATTACAAACGGAGGATCGGTCGGTTGCTTCTTGTCCGGCGGGTCGGCTGGTTCGGTCCGTGGTCTACCCTCGCCTGGCGGCATCCACCCGACCACAGCCCCCGCAGGGACGGCGCAGGCTAGGAAAACCGTCAGCCATAACAAGAGCCGGCCCGGCGCGTCATTATCATGGGTTGGCTTACGCATCGGCACGGGAATGTTATACCTCGAACCGTCCGGTTTCTCCCCCGCCGGGAGGGCGAGGCTCCCGTCGAAGCCTGCGGATCGGGTGGGGGTGCATCCCAATCTGGGGGGCAGGGTGTGAGGATCTGTGTCCTACTGTACGTGATCGTGCCTGTGGCACATCCGCCCTCGGGTGTGAATGGAGCGACTGAGGCCGCCCAGCCGAGGGCGGCTGGGCCACACCCGCCGCACGCACAACAATCGCCACCTTTTCTGGGATGCACCCACGGGTGGTTGTGGTGTGTGACCGAATTGTCATTCGGCGAGGGCGTGGATAGGATAGAGTGACGTTTGCCTGGGTGCGAAACGCATCCCGGATTCGCGGAGGTTTAGCCGATGACACCCCTCGACCGCCAGATTCGCAGGTCTCAGCATCGGCTTTGGTTGAACCGAGGGATCGGAAACCTTTCTTGCGTCGTGGGCATCGTTGCGGCTGTGTTTGCGGTCATCGTGTTGGTGCAGCGTCTCTTTGACCTCGCCATTCCGCTATGGTGGATCGGTGTCGGACTCAGCGTGTCGGCGTTGTTGACGGCTGTCGTCTGGACGGTTCTGACGCGTGAAGACGCTGCATCGGCCGCCGCCAAGCTGGACGAAGCCGCCGGTCTCAAGGAGCGGATCAGTAGCGGCCACTACTGCCAGGGCTTGGACGATCCGTTCGCCGCGGCTGTGGTTGCCGACGCGGAGGACGTCGGCGGTTCGCTCTGCGTTCGCCAACACCTCCGTCTTCGAGTGCCGGGCTCGCTCGCTCTGAGCACCGGCTCGATCGTCATCGCCGCACTGATGTTCCTCATCACACCCGGTCTGCTCAAGCAAGCGGAGCTCGACGCGTCGGAGCAGGATCCCGTCAAACTGCAACAGGCAAAGGTGGCTGTCAAGCGGAAGATGGAGGCCATCCGCAGAATGGCGGAGTCCTCGCCGGCGATGGAGGATTTTAAGGACGATCTTGCGGGTCTGGACAAGCACGCCGGTGGAACACTCGATAATCCCGAGAACATACGCCACGAAGCCATCAAGAAGATCGAGACGCTTGCGGATGCCGTCAAGCAGAAGCGTCGTAGCGATCAGTACGATTCGGTGAAGGAAACTCGCAAGGCGTTTCGGCGGTTGAAGGTTCCGCGCTCATCCGACGCGCCCACGAACAAGCTCACCAAGGCACTGGCTCGGGGCGACTTCAAGAGCGCCAAAGAGGAGATCAAGGCGCTTCAAGAGCAACTGGCGACGCTCAAAACCAAGCAGGATCAGGAGATGGCTGCCCGGATCAGCAAGCAACTCGACGACCTGTCAAAGCAACTCGAGAAGCTGGCTGCCAACGACAACCTCGCCAAGAAACTTGAACAGGCGGGTATCAAGAAAAAGGACATCGAGCGCATGCTCGAGAACCTCAGCAAGAAGGATCTCGATCAGCTCCGCAATCAACTCGAGAAGAAGGGCTTCACCCAGAAACAGATAGATAAGCTCGCTAAACAGTTGCAGCAGCAGCAACGGGCTGGGAGCGTGGCCAAGAAGCTCTCGAAATCTCTCAAGCAAGGGGCCTTGTGCAAGAACTCGGGGCAGGTGGGTGAGGCGATCGCGGGGCTGTCGCAGGCAGCACAACAACTGAGCGATCTGGAGGTACTCGAGCAGGAAATGTCCCAACTCGATTCGACGCTGCAAGCCCTTCAAGACGCCAAGAACGACCTTGACAAACCGTGCCCTAATTGTGGCGGTGCAGGGAAAGGGTGCGCTCGATGCCAGGGAAGCGGCACTAAGGGACCGGGGATGGGTCGGCGGATGGGGCAGGGTCGCGGCGGGCTCGCGCCCGAGCAGCAGAC
>JADFOB010000140.1 GCA_022563055.1 Planctomycetota bacterium | reverse complement strand
AGCATTCTCCGTTTTCGTATAGCGGTTCTTCTCGCTACAACCAACCAGAAAGCCAACGGCGCTCAACGGCCGCTACAGGGGGCGGCCGCTACATCAAAACAGAGAATGCACTAGGCTCTGTCAACGGTGATTCGACGGGCTGCGCGGGGATTGCGATGGGTGCCCCCGGCGCGCCGGGGCTCTTGAGCAGTGCAAAACTCAAGCGACCCGGTCTCGAATCGGAGAGATCACTGCTCAAGAGCAGTGGCACACACCCTGCTCCGTTGGATGATCCATCAAGACATCGGCAACGGAGCACTAGAGGCGGAAGCTCACCTGGGATGCGAACCATGGCAAGATCGGTGGCGGGGCATCCCAGAATCCTCCCTTCGCTTGTTTTGATCGTGCTCCTGTTGGGTAGTGGAACGGGTGTAGCGGGGATCCTGTACGTGCTGCGCCGCGAGACGCCGCGCCGAGAGACCGGCGCCTTGCCTCCGGTCGTCAAGTCGCTCACGCTCACGCGCGAGACCGTCACGGAACGTTTCGTCGGCTACGGCACTGCTCAACCCTACCGCGTGGCCAATCTGGCGGCTGAAGTCACGGGACGTGTCGTCGAACTCGTGGATCATCTTCGAGCCGGGACGACCGTCACCTCGGGGACGCCGCTTATTCGTCTGGATGATCGGGAGTACCAAGAGACGCTCAAGCGTGCTGCGGCGCTCGCCGTGGGCGACCAGGCCGGCATCGACGAGGTCAACGCCCAGGCCCAGCAGCTAATGGAGCTGATCGCCACCGCCCAGCAGGAAACGCGCGTGGCCCGCGACGAGTGGTTACGCGTCGGCGACTTGTACGAACGCAACCTCGCCGCCAAGAAGGAAGTTGACTTCGCCAACCTCGCCTACGCGCAGTCTCGGCGTGTGCTCCAGGGCTATCAGATGGAGGCGTCGGGAATGGAACCGCGCATACGCCGGTTGCAGGCCTCCATGGATGCCCACAACGCCCAAGTGAATCAGGCGAAACTGCTCATCGAGCGCTGCGAGATCAGGGCTCCATTCGACGGCGCGGTCAAGACGTTGATGGTCGAGGTCGGCAACTGGGTAGGCCCTGGGGCGATCCTGCTGACACTGATTGATCCGCTGCGCATTGAGATTCCTATTCAACTTCCGGCTTCCGTCTACGATCGCGTTCGCGTTGGAGATTTCTGCCGGGTGACGTCGGAGAGTCTGCGCGACGTCGACTGGAAAGGTGAGGTGACGCGGATCGCTCCGAGCGTCGATGAGCGAACCAGAACCTTCGCAGCCTATGTCGAGGTGGACAACACGGTCCAGCTCCAGGCCTGCATTCCCGGTACTTTCGTGGTGGCCCAGATTACCGGTCCCGTTCACGTCGATGTTCTGGTGATCCCTCGGAGCGCCGTGCGCGACGGTCGCGTCCTCGTGGTCCAGGACGGTACCGCGGTCGCCCGATCGGTGAAGCTCGAACGATTCCTCGCGGATCGCGTGATTGTCTCGGGCGAACTGGTCCAGGGCGATGTGCTGATCCTCTCGCGTCTGGGTCTTCTGGAGGTGGGTTCCCCGGTAAGGGTCCGCCCCGCGATTGAGACAACGGTGGATCGCATGACGACGCCCGGCCAAGACCTGCCAGGCGCGTCGCCATGACCTCGCTTCCTCGGTTCAGCGTCAACAACCCGATCCTTGTCAACCTCTTCATGATGAGCGTGCTCGTCGGCGGCATCTATAGCGGTCTGACGATCGTTCGCCAGATGTTCCCCGAGTCGAGCCCCAATCGGATTCTCGTGACGACGGTCTATCCGGGTGCCTCGCCGGCTGAGATCGAGAAGGGCATCACGCTTAAGATCGAGGAGGAGATCAAGGACGTCGAGGGCGTCGAGAAGCTCACCTCCACAATCAGCGAAGGTCTCAGCACCATTGTCGTCGAGTTGGAGAGCGGGTTCGAGGCTGTCGATCAAGCGGTCAACGACGTCAAGGCCGCCATCGACACGATCCCGTCGGAGGATTTCCCCGAGGAGGCACGGGCGACCGCCGTTGCGAAGTTTGATCCGAAGTGGCCCGTCATCAGCGTCGCGTTGTACGGCGATGTCGATGACCGCACGCTCAAGACACTGGGCGAACGACTTCGGGAGGACGCGTTGGCGTTGCCCGGTATCACCGACGTTATTGTCACCGGTACTCGCAAGGACGAGATCAGCGTTGAGGTTCGACCCGAGAAGCTCGTCCAGTTCGGTCTCTCGTTCATGGAAGTCGCCGGCGCCATCGCCTCTGCCAACCTCGATGTCCCCGGAGGTCAGATCAACACCGCCGCCGGGAATGTTTCCGTCCGGACGCTCGGTGAGAAACAGCACGGTGAGGAACTCTATGACATTGTGATCCGCAGCGACCCTTCGGGTCGTGTCGTTCGTCTGCGCGACGTGGCGGTCATTGTCGACGGGTTTGAGGACGTAGACGTTTTTGGTCGCTTCGACGGTTCCCCGGCGGTCAACGTCACCGCGTACAACACGCGGGATCAAGACGCGATTGCCATCGCCGGCAAGATCCGCGCTTTGGTGGCGGGCAAGATGGGGCGACCTCTTGAGCGCGGGTTGTTTGATCGCCTGCTAGCGGTTGTGCGAGGCGGCGACGAAATTCAGGCGATCTACGAAACCGCCCTGAGTAATCCCTATCCACCGGGTGTCAGCGTCGAAGTACACACGGACTTGTCGAGATTCATCGAGGGCCGCCTCGATCTGCTCAAACGCAACGGCGCATGGGGTTTGCTCCTGGTCATGTTGTCGCTTCTGTTATTCCTGCACTGGCGTGTAGCGTTTTGGGTGATGATGGGCCTGGTCCTGGCGTTCATGGGCGCCTTGATCTGCATGAAACTCGCCGGGTTGACGTTGAATCTGGTGTCGATGCTCGGGTTGATCATCGTGCTCGGTCTGCTCGTGGATGATGCGATCATCGTCTCCGAGCACGTCTACTCGAAAGTGGAACAGGGGATGGAGCCCAAGCTGGCGGCGATCGCCGGCGCCGAGGCGGTCACTTGGCCTGTCGTTTGCGCGATTATCACGACCATCGTCGCGTTCGTGCCGCTCATGTTCATCGAGGGGCAGATCGGTGATTGGATGGGCGTTCTGCCCGTGATCGTTTGCATCTCTCTAACCGTGTCGCTGTTCGAAGCGCTGACGATCCTCCCATCGCACCTCGCCCACGGACTACGACCGCTGGCAGGCAAAGGCCCGGACTCATCCGCCGACGCGCCATCCCCGAACACCAGGCCCGGTGTTTTGCGACGCTTCGCCCAGCGCGTGCGGGAAACGCAGCACTTGTACATACAACAAAAACTGCTTGCCAACTATGAACGCCTCCTCCGCAAAGCCACCGCCTACCGATACGTCACGATGGCGGCGCTGACGGCTTTGCTGATCATGATCTTCGGCGTGATTCTCGGGGATCACGTTCCTTTCGTATTCCTGCAGAAGATTGATTCGGAAACGATTGTGGCCGAACTGAAGATGGAAGTCGGTACGCCCATCGACGCGACACGTCAGGCAGCCGGTGTGCTCGAACAGGCTGCAATGGACTTGCCCGAACTCAAGACGGTCTACACGCTGCTGGGTCTGAGTATCAGCCCGGACGGGATGATCGCACCTCCCCAAGCGCATCTGGCGCAGCTCTTCATCGAACTCACCACAAGCGAGGAGCGGGATCGCAGCAGCGACGAGATTCTTCGGGATCTTCGCGCCCAGACCAGTGATCTTCCGGGCGCGCAATACCTCAAGTGGGAGACGCTCCAGGGCGGTCCCGGTGGAGCGCCGATTCACCTCGACATCAGCGGCGAAAAGCTCGACGATCTTGTCGCGGTGGCCCGCGAGATCCAGGCCGGTCTGTCGGGATTCGCGGGCGTCTATGACATCGTGGATGATTTCAACGCCGGGCAGCGCGAGGTGCAGATTGAGCTCTTTGACTCCGCCACGGCGCTGGGTTTGACGACGCAGTCGCTCGCCACGCAGGTGCGCTCAGCCTTCTATGGGTTCGAGGCGCGTAAGGTTCAGCGCGGGCGCGAAGACGTCAAGATCATGGTCCGCTACCCGCCCGAGGATCGCCGGCGCATCTACGATGTCGAGCTGATGAGGATCGCGACGCCGGACGGGAGCCTCGTGCCTTTTACGGAGGTGGCCCGCCTCACCGAGGGGACCGGTTTCGGGCTCATCAAGCGAATCAACCAGCGGCGCACCGTGACCGTCACCGCCGACGTCGACACAGCCCAAACCCAACCGGAGCGCATCATCGCGGATCTGCGCAGCACGTTTCCCGACCTTCTTCGGCGTTACCCCGGTGTGGAGTTGGCCTTCGGTGGGCAGAAGCTCGAGACGAGCAAGTCCTTCGGCTCACTCAAGCAGAGCTTCGTGATCGCCGTCCTGTTGATCTACGTGATCCTGGCAGGACTGTTCCGAAGTTACGTGCAACCGATCATCGTGCTTTCGGTCGTGCCTTTCGGGCTGATCGGCGCCGTCGTCGCCCACTATTTCATGGGTTACCCGCTGACCATCCTCTCGATGATCGGGATCGTTGCGCTGACCGGAATCGTGGTGAATGACTCGATGATCCTCGTGACCTTCATCAACCGGATGGTGGCGGACGGCATGCCTGCCCAAGAGGCTGTCATCGAAGGCGGGAAGGGTCGACTGCGCGCGATCCTGCTCACGTCGGTCACGACCGTGCTCGGCGTCGCACCGCTCATGATGGAGCAATCGTTCCAGGCCAAGTTCATGATCCCCATGGCTGTCTCCATCTCCGGTGGTCTTGTTTTCGCAACCGTCTTGACGCTGGTGGCGGTCCCGTCGCTCTACCTGATCATGTTGGACGGTAAGGATCTGTTCCACCGTTTCGGTATGTGGGCGATAGGCCAGGCGCACAC
>JADFOB010000139.1 GCA_022563055.1 Planctomycetota bacterium | reverse complement strand
GGCGCGACCGGGCGATGCTGCGGGGGTACCTCACGGTGCACCTGCTCCGTCTGCGCGTCCAGCGATTTGCGTTCGACCTGGTGGAAATTCTGGTCCTGCTGGGCGCGTTGGCCTACATCGTATGGCTTCACTACGCGTGGCCCGCGTCGCCGAAGGGTTGACCATGTCCGATCCTCCTTCTACCGCATCGCTGTCCGACATGCCCGCCGATGAGCTGGCCCAATACAACGACTTCGCACGCAAGCGTAACGTGTCCTACGATTCGTTGAACCTGTGCGGACCTACGCCCAACCTTCGACCGGCACCGACGATGGCGTATATGAGTGATCCCAACCCCTTGTTCATCGGTGGCCGGTTCCAGGAGACCGTGGACCCCACGCACGCCAACTCCCCGGCGCATGGAGGCCGCGGGCAAACCGTACTGCTCATTGACGGCAGCACCAGGAAGCTGACCTCTCCGATCTATGGGGCCGACAGAGACAACCTCTGGCTTGTGGGCAACATCCGCCGCTACACCGGAACGGAAACACCAACCGATGCCCACGACGCATTTCTGATCCCCGGCTATCCCAGCACCGATCTCCCCTCCGGCCTGAGACCGGCCAACTAGCGTAGCCCAGCCGCCCTCGGCAGCTCAGACATCGCGGAGGGCCGCTGTGCCACACGGGCTTCGCGCTAACCCGGGTTGCGCAGTTTGGGAGTTCAAAGGTACATGGCGGTAGCGCCAGCCGGGTTTTCTTGCAAAAGTCTTCACTACATTTCAGAGGGGTTACTCAAAGAGGCCGTTGGTGGACGGTCGTGTTTCGATGGCGAATCCTTTGGGTGTGACGTCGCGGTCGGCGCAGATTCGTTCCGGAAGTTTAAGGCCAAGGCCGGCTATGATCTCCGCCTGATCCGAATTGGGGCGTGCGATCCGGCGGAGGCGAAGCGTTCGACCCTCGACCGTCTCGATCAGGATGTCGCCGATCTGAACATCGTGCATGAACTTCAAGGCGACGGCCGGGCTCATGGGGCGATCCTTCGGGCCGTCTTCCGGGTTCTCTGGATCCGTTTTGCGGATCCGTGTTTTGACACCAGCGTTGGTGAGCATGTGAGCCAACGCTTTCCACAGGGCATAGGCCAATACGCACACGAACACATGGGCCTCGATGCGATTGGAATTGTGATGCCACATCGGACGCAACCGCAGGTTCGTCTTCATCGTGCGAAACGCGTCTTCCGCCCGGGTCAACTGAATGTAGGTGCGCCAGAGATCCTCGGCCGTCCAATCGGTCTGGTCGCTGAGCAGCAGGTACGCACCGTCCCGGCCGAGCGCAAGGCGAAGTTTGTCACGCTTATAGATCCATGACACCGATGTGGCGTTGCCGTTCGCATCACGCCTGACCTCGATATCCGCAAAACGCGACGCTTTGGGCCATCGCTCGCGGATTCGGCCCACGTTTTCCACTGCCTTGTCAGCGTCCTTCAATCGTCCCGCCGATACGCGGTGGGATAGACGCTTTAGATCCTTGTGAAAACCAAGGAGCTGTCGTTTACGCATGGCCTTCTCTTTGAGCCGGCGCTTGATGCTGCGTGCTAACACATACGTCTGCCCATCGCGCTCAACAGACTTGACCTCTACATGCGGACGCACGTAACGCCAGTCACTGGTGCAGAGTTCACTCTCAAATTCATTGAGCCGGGTTCGCGGTGTGCCCACCAGGAACGACTGGCCACGCTCGCGCAAATAGGCCAGATTCTTCTGGGAGGCAATGCCCCGGTCCAGAACCCAAATGCGCTGAGCCTTGCCGAAACGCGATTCCATCGTCTCTACGATGTCGGGAAACGCGGCAGCGTCGTTCATGTTCCCCGCGAACACCTGGTGATACACCGGGAATCCGTCCGGTGTCACGACCATGGCCAGGACGATCTGTTTGCAGTCCGACCGATGGTCTCGCGAGTAGCCCCGCTTGGCCAGTGCGCTCTCCTCCATCAGGCCTTCGAAGAAACTGCTCGTCAAATCACAGAGAAGAAGATCGAATTGGAGACTGAACAACTCGCCGAGACGCTCTTTGAGGTCATGTTCGATGGGTTCTTTGGCTTCAAGAAGGGCATCGAGTGTGCGGTAGAGACGATCCTTCGTGACCTGGTCGTCGGGCACGCCGAGCAGGTCTTCCAGCGCGGTGCGTCGATACCCATGCTCGGCCAGTCCGAATTCCGACGTCTCTCCGCCCTGCCCGACGCACAGACGCGAGATGACTTCGATAGCCACCATGCTTGCCGGCGGAACAGTCTCCCGCCCGCGCTTCATGTGCCGAGCTACGATCTCATCAAGGTTGAGCGTCTTCCAGAGTTGCCATCCAAGCCAGACGTCGCCGAAAGCCCGTGCATTGGTCCAACCGACTTTGCCCAATCGGATCCGCACTACGTCGGGATTCGGGCTCGGCGGTGCATCTTTGGCATCAAGGAACAACGGCAATTCTTCACCGTCTTCGTGTCGCGAATGAAAAACCGCGGTCCGCTGCCACCGACGTTCTTGATCCTCGGTTAGCTCTCCGAGCTGGGCCACAATGCGCTGCCGTGGGCCTCGCTCGGTTCGCTGCGATTCGACGAGTGCGAAATAGGCGTGCTTTTTGCCGTCCTTGTTGCGTTGATACCTGCGAAGAAACATCCGTGCCTCCACTCAAGTCTGACACGGATTTGGCCGTCGGCAACCAACTACGTCCTCACTACAACGGGATTCGAGATTCGGACTACGCCTGGCGATAGCGCCACTGCGGATTCACACCCCGTTTCACCCCGAAAAACGCCTCGATTTCCCCCAAACTGCGCAACCCGGGCTAGAGCAGCACGCGACCCCTGGGCTGATTCGCTGGGTGATGTTCGACGAGGCAGCCTTTGAGGCGTGGATCGATGCGTTTTCGAGGCTGGTTCGGCCTGATTCGTCGCCTTGATTGGGCGTGTGAACGGCGGTCCGTGCGGTGGAGATGCCTTGACAGTCTATTTGCGTCCACCAACAATAGGCGTGTCCTGGCGTCGTTCGGGAATTCGGGGACGAGCGTCCCGTGTTTCTGCATGCGCAGACCGCGTCCGACGTTCGACGCCCGCTGTTGCGTGCCCACCTTGGTCCGCGGCGGCCCCTGCGGCAGCCGTGCGTGGCTTGCCTCAGTCCTGGGGGAACGATTCGCGGGGATTACGCAATCGGATCGGAAATGAGATGAAAGGTGGTTCATTAATGATACACGCGCCTGGTTTTCTACCCTGTCGAAGCGCGCTGCTACTGCTGGGGGCGGCTTGTACCGTGTTGAGCGTGGCGGCCCATGATTCGTGGGCTGGGGAGCGGCATTGGCTGCGTCGCGACGGGTCGAAGGTCCGCCTGACGCAATCCGATTCGACGTACGCGGTGACGCTGCGGCAGTCTGATGACCCGGACGCGGTAAGTCGTCGCATGGCCTCGAGCGGTCGCGGCATCCTCAAGGCCATCGACGGTGCTTGGTTCTCACGCACGAAGCTGCTGAGTGTTTCGGAAGTCTCGCTGGCGCGCCGGCGCGCGATCCGGCAGGATCCTTCCGTCGTGGAGGTTCGACCGATCTACCATTTGGACGGTTCGGACGTGCCGTTGATTTCCACCGGAACGATTCTGGTGAAGCTGCGTGCGGGAATATCCGACGAACGGCGGGAATCCCTTTGGCGGGACTTCCGCGTGGAGCAACTTGCGACGGTGGTCGGGCTTAGGGACGTATATCGCGTTCAACCCGTCGATGGCGACGAAGAGGACGAGGTTTTTAGGGCCGAAGTGCTGGCAAACGACAGGCGAACGCTCTGGGCCGAGCCGAACTTCCGGATTCCCGTCAAGCTGAGACAAGTCACGCCCTCCGATCAGCACTACCAGCGACAGTGGCACCTGAACAACACCGGGCAGAGTGGTGGGGTAACGGATGCGGACATCGACGCCCCGGAGGCCTGGCTATTGGCTCAAGGGCAGGATGTCTTGATCGGAATATTCGATGATGCCGTGGACACGGTCCACGAAGACCTGCGTAGCAGCTACATTGGCGAGGGACACGATCCATCCCTATCGACCAACGCCACCGGTTTCGACGACCCCAGGCCAAAGGTCATCGGCGATAGACACGGCACCGCCGTCATCGGGCTGGCGGTGGCGAGCGCCAACAACATCGGGATACGCGGGGTTGCGTATCTTTCGCGTTTTACGGCTTCTCGTGGCGTGACCGACCTGCTCACCAATGAGCAGAGTGCCAGTGCCTTTACCTTTGCGCGGCAGCAGGGGGTCGATGTGCATATCAACAGTTGGGGGCTGGGATTCGGAGTGATCAACCCAGCCGTCATCGAAGATGCGATCGAGGCGGCCTTTTTGGAAGGGCGTGATCTGGATGGCACCGAAGGCAACAACAGGCCGCTCGGCATGGTTGTCTTGTTTGCTTCCGGCAACGGTGACGACGACGGCAATGGACGAGAGTTGCAAGCCGGATTCGAGTTGTCCACCTTGCCCACGGTCATTGGTGTCGGGGCGAGCAACGTCCTGGATCAGGTGGCGAGCTACAGCGACTATGGACCGGAGATCGATCTGCTCGCGCCGGGCGGCGCGGACTTTGCCGGCATCACCACGACGGATGTCACTGATGGCGTCGGCTATGTGGACGAAGGATTCAACGTGGGCGGAACCAACATCGACGTTGGCGGCGCGGATATCGACCAGGGCGGGCTGTACACCGACGGTTTCGGTGGGACGTCGGCCGCGTGCCCCATCGCCGCCGGGGTCGCGTCGCTCGTGCTGTCGGCGAATCGTTTGTTGTCCGCCACGGATGTTCGGTTGATTCTCGAACACACGACCGACCGAATCTCTCCCTCAGACGCGTCGTACGACGGAACGACCGGCCGCAGTTTGGTTTATGG
>JADFOB010000138.1 GCA_022563055.1 Planctomycetota bacterium | reverse complement strand
ACGTTCTATGATCTGACCGGCGACTTGAAGGGGTACAGCTTCAAGCTCAAGGGCGAGACGGAGACCATGCGGAACGCGTTCCATCAATTCGGTACGGGATTGGGAATCGCGGTGATTCTGATTTACCTGGCGATGGTGGCGCAGCTTCGATCGTTTTCCGTTCCGTTCATTATCGTCCTGAGCATTCCGCTTGGTTTTATCGGCGTGATCGCCGCGCTGAAAATCACCGGTACGAACCTGAACATCCCGGCGTTTATGGGCATTATCATGATGGCCGGTATCGTGGTCGAATACAGTATCATCCTCCTGGAGTTCGCCAATCAACGCGTGCGCGACGGATTGTCCGTCAGAGATGCGATTCGGGAGGCGACGTGGATCAGGCTTCGCCCGATTATGATGACCTCGCTGACGACTTGGCTGGCGTTAATACCCATGGCCATCGGAGCCGCCGGCGGCGAGGCGAACGCCCCGCTCGCCAGAGCGGTCATCGGCGGCGTGTTGGCGGCCACGGTGCTCTCGCTGGTCGTGATTCCCTGTATGTATGTGATGGTCAAACGTACGCCGACATTGCCCGAGGCGGTGGTGGTGTGATGCGAGTTTCGCCGCAAGGATTCGACCGCGGTGTTGTCGTGCTTGGATCCCATCGGTTGGTGGGAAGTCGACGAGTCTCTTGACGAACTGGAAACCGAGATGAAAACAGCCAAAACGGCCAAGTGTGTTTGGCGTGTTCCCGCGATGACGGTCCTGCTGCTGGTACCGTTGCACGCACTTTGGGAGCCGGCGCAGGCGCTGGGACAGCAGAATAACTCGAGCGCGCTGATCAGAGCGGAAGTCGTGAAACCGGTGCATCGTCCGCTCCTGCGCGAGGTAACGCTGCCGGGCAGCATCCGCGCCGACGAACTGGTAGACCTGTATGCCAAGACAAGCGGATTCGTGGGAACGATCGAGGTCGACATCGGAAGTCTTGTCCACAAGGGTGACATTCTCGTGCAAATCGACGTGCCCGAGATGCTGGATGAATTACGCCAGGCGGAATCGCTTATCCGAGCCAAAGAGGCCACCGTCCGTGCGCTTCAGGCCAAAGCAGTGCAAGCGGCGCAAGAGGTCCGAACGGCCTCGGCGGATGTACAACAATACGTCGCCAAATACGAACTGGGCGAGATCAACCTGAAACGCAAACAGGAGCTTCGGGAGGGCAATGCGATTCCCGAGCAGATGCTTGACGAGGCGCAAAGCGCCCACGCCGTCGCCAAGGCGCAGGTGGAAATGGCGCGTACCAGCGTCGCCGCGATGCAGGCACGGCAACAAGCGGTCGAGGCCGACGTGGAAGTCGCCAAAGCGGATGCCGGCGTGGTCCGTGCCGATGTCGCGCGACTCCAAACATTGATGGAGTATGCCAAGATCAAGGCACCGTTCGATGGCGTGATTACCATGCGCAATGTCGATCACGGGGCGTTCGTGCGATCGGCGGCGGAGGGCACGACACTCTCGCTCCTGCAAATCGCCAAGATCGACCGCGTACGCATCGTGATGGAAATCGCCGAGGGGGACGTTCCCTACGTACGCCCCGGCACGGCGGTGGCTGTGACGATCGGAGCGCTGGGCGGTCAGCCGATCTCCACAACGATCACGCGGACGGCCGGTTCCGTCAATCCGAAAACGCGCACCATGCGGGCGGAGGCCGACCTGGACAACGCCGACAACAGGCTGACCACGGGGATGTACGCCATCGTTGTCGTCAATCTTCAGTCAAAAGAACAGGCGATGATGATTCCTTCCAAGGCCATCCGCACCGCCGGGAAGGATACAATCGTGCTGGTGGTCAACGACGGCGTCGCACACGCCCGCCCGGTTAGCATTGGATACGACGACGGCATTTGGGCTGAGGTGCTTTCGGGATTGGACGGGAGCGAGGCGATCATTACGGGCGCGAGCGGTGCGGTCATGGCGGGAACCAAAGTCTCGCTGATCCGGTCGGATTCTTAGTATCTCGACGCACCTGAATCGAGGCATAATCCGTACCGCGCCCGTTAGGAAGCGGTTCACTATCGAATCGGCGGCGCTCGCGCATCCGCTCCCTTACGGTCGCGGTGCGGTTCAAACGGCACCATCGAATGATGTGTGTCATACCACTAGGAAAGGTCGCGTATGAATCTGGATCTAATGAGAACGGGCCGCCGAGTTTCCTGGGCGATGGGAGCGATGGTTGGCCTGCTGGTGGCTGGATGCGCGTCGCCCAGAGCCAACATCCGTCCGGAGCGACCCAACGTCGCCCCGCCGGACTCATCAACACCCTCCGAGGCGTTGAAACTCGATGCGTCCGACGTCAAACCGATGTACACCGAGATGCTCGCCGTCGATCTTTCCAGCGTTGTTCGCGTAGCGGCGGCGCAGAACTTCGACATCGAGCTGGCACGCCAGAACGTCGTGGCCTCACGCGGAGAGCTCGAAAGCACCGTCGGCGCGGTGTTCCCGGCCATCGTGCCGACGGCCCTGTTTGAACACGTCACCGGTACGGTCAGGGCGACGGAGGGGAATCTCGTCGGCGTGGGATTTAACACGTTTCAGCCGTCAATCGCGGTTCAGTGGGTGGTCAACCCAGGTCGGGTGATCTACGACATCATCGCCGCCAAGAAACGTTTCTCGGCGGCCGCCCATCAGGAACGGGCTGTCATTCTGGAAACGCTCCGTAGGTCGGCCGTTCAATACTACGACCTGGTGCTGACCCAGGCGCGCGTTTCCGCCGCTCATCAGGGCGTCATGGAGGCGGAGGAGCTCCTGCGCATCAACCGGCTCCGTACGCAGACAGGGGTGGGCATCCCCGCCGATGAGCTGCGCGCCCAGGCACGCCTGGCGGAGCGGCGCCAGGATCTCATCCTGGCCATGAAGGACTTCTATGACGCGTCCGTGGCACTCTCCCTCACGCTGCATCTGGATTCGTCGGTCACGCTTGTGCCGAGTATCGACGAACTCCCGCCGGTGCACCTCGTCCGGCGAGATCTGTCGATTGAGGAGCTCTTGGACATTGCCATCACCTTCCGTCCCGACCTCGAAGAAGTTCGCACGCTCGTGGAAGCTGCCGCAGCCGACCGGGGATCCACCTGGTGGGGTGCGTTTGGACCTGAGTTCCAGGCGTCCTATCAGTATGGCGGCATCACCGGACACGCGAACAACGTGCTGGAGCGCGAGGGCATTCCGAGCAATCTGATTGTCAATCCCGCATCGTCCACCGGCTCGTTCGGTTCCAACCCGTTCGCCAACGGCTTGATCAAAGAGGGCATCCTGCGCGGATCACGACGCGCCGGTCGACGCGACGACCAGACTTTCGGTTTCAGCGATCAGCAGCGTGTCAAAGTCGGGGTGGGGTGGCGGTTGAGTCTCTCCGCCTTTGGAAATCTCAAGACGTCCGGCGCCAGGCAGGAGCAAGCGAGGATCGAAGCCGAGATGCAGCTCGACCTGGTCAAGGCCCAGGTCGTCAACGCGGCGCAGGCAAGTCGGGCCAATGCTGAACTTGTCGGTTTCGCCCGACAGCAGGTCGAGGCTGCCGCCGAGGCGCTGCGACTAAGCGAAGCGAACCTCCGTGCCGGCGCGGCCACCACGCTCGATGTGCTACAGGCACAGGACGCCGCCACACAAGCGCGCCTGCGCCACGCGGGCGCCGTCGTGCGGTACAATCAATCCCAAGTCAATCTGCTAGCCTTTCTCGGGCTGCTCGACAAACCGTCACTCACACCCTCGCCACCGCAAGAGCTGTAGCCCCGGCGTATTCGCCGATGGAGTTCCGCTTGGACCTCTGGGATGTAACCCACAAGAGCAAGACGCTACGAACATCGCCCGCTCCCCAAGACCTGATCCAGGTGTTATGAGAGTTCCATCACTCCGGTGATCGGTCGGGCGGGACTCGGCTATGGAGCGGAAGTGACACCGTTGGAAGCAGATGATTCGGAAGTTCCGCGATGCGCTTCGGTTGATCGCAGGGCCGTTGATGAACGTCCGGCACGACTATGATCCGGCGACGCCTGGTCCGCTTGCGTCATCTCCCTCGGTTGCGTCGCCGCCCTATGGCGGACGGCCTCTCCTCTACGGCGCGGTGTGCCCTTCGGTTTCCGTTACCAGTCCGGAGTCGTCAATCGTAAACGTGAAGTCCGCCTGGATCGGCGTCATCCACTTGTCACTGTCCGACATCGAGCGAGCGAACTCTGGAATGTCGACAGTCACGGATGCCGTGTAATCGCCGGCCCCAAGCAGGCCGTGGTTGATCGCGTAGTGCAACCCGCTACCGCCCCACATGGAATGCAATTCTTCGGTGATCGATTCTCCCGTGCTGGTGTTCGTCGCGGTGAACGTGACGGTCGCGTAGGAGATCCTCGTCCCCGACCCCTCGTCGATGGGCTTTACCTCCACGTGGATCGTCTCGTCCGCCGCCGGTGCCATTTCCATCCACATCCCGCCCATGTACATCCACATGGCTTTGGCCGGCTCGAGAATGAGCTGGATGCGCATGTTGTCCGTGGTCGCCTCGCCCATGAAGACCTCGTCACTGGTGGGGTCAGCCGGGAGCGTCGCTGCGTCGTGCGCCCCAACGGGCGTGGTGGGGCTTTTGGGGTCCGCACCCGACGAGACTGAGACTTCCGTGACGAGACCATCTTCAATCACAAAATGAAACTCCGCCTCGACGGTTCCCATCCATTTGTCTTTGTCGCCCAGCGAGCGCGCGAACCTCGGCTCCTCAAGATGGATCTCGGCGTGGTACAGCCCGTCGCCTAGAAGCTCGTGGTTGATCGCGTAGTGCAGACCGCTACCACCCCACATCGGGTGCAGTTCCTCCTCCATCTTCTCGCCCGTCGTTTCGTTTTCGGCATGGAATTCGACTGCCGAATGAGGCGGTCGGCCCTTCGAGC
Source organism: Planctomycetota bacterium (assembly GCA_022563055.1). The sequence continues at coordinate 33 of JADFOB010000138.1, read as the reverse complement.
CCGGATCCGTGATCTTTCCTTCCACGTCAATTT
>JADFOB010000137.1 GCA_022563055.1 Planctomycetota bacterium | reverse complement strand
AACGGCGGTGACATCTGCGATCCGGACGAATTGTGTTCGGGTGTAGCCGACGACCCGTGCCCACCCGACAACGTGTCGGTTGCCGGAACGGTCTGCAACCCTGGCTCGGGTAGCCCCAACGGCGGTGACATCTGCGATCCGGACGAGGTGTGTTCAGGTGTGGCCGAAGAGCCATGTCCCGCCGATAGCTTCGACGACGTCGACACTGTCTGCCGAATGGGCACGGGCGATCTATGCGACCCGGACGAGTTCTGTCCCGGCACCGCGGACGGTGCCTGTCCGACCGACGACTTCCAACCGGACACAACGGTCTGTCGGGCAGCCGTCGGGGAGTGTGGTATCACGGAGACCTGTCCGGGCTTTGGCGGTGGCGCGTGTCCGAGCGACAGCCACCTGCCCGAGGGTACGCCATGCGGCACGGACGCTACCGAGTGCAAAGAGCAGGATCTCTGCGACGCGGTCGGTGTTTGCATCACGGCGCCGTTCTTTGAGTGCGGCCTGGACGACGGTTGCTGCCCGCCGGTCGGCGGTACTCACCCCGGTCCGGAGTGCAATCCCAGAGATCATGACCTGGACTGCGGCGACGCGGTTCCGACCGTCTCGGCGTGGGGTCTGATGGTCCTGGCGCTGCTGCTGATGGTCGCCGGTAAGGTGTACTTCGGTTCGCGCCGCGCCGCGACGGCGTAAGCCATGTGGAATCCGGCGTACGGACGGGTGTCCGCTTCCCACCAAGATGGTTAAGGTTGGTCATCGCTCCGCCTACGGCGGACCAACGACCTGCCCTACGGGCTCGCGATCCGTACCATCGCGCACCAATCACCTAGGAATAGGTTACCGCAGCGTAGGGCGCTACTGGGCGATTGGTGCGGGACGGTACGGATTACGCCGAGATTCAGGTGCGTCGCAACACCGGGGTTTGCCGTGCTACTTGCCACGACATTCTGCACTTTCGTGCGCGAGTTCTCGCCACCATCTCCAGCGACAACCCAGATTCAAGCTTGGCCTCATTGAACTTAGGTCGTGTCGGCTCTGTCGGGAGTTGCCGTGGAAGCGACGGCCGTGATGATTGAGTCATGTCTTCCACGACTCGAATTCTGCGCCGCTATGATCATCGCCTCCGCGATCTTGTCCGATCGACGGGAGACATCGGACACGCGACTCGACGAGGTGTTCCTCGCTCCACCGCTCGCGGCTGGCTCACCCCTGCTCGCACCGAGGTCGTCACCGTTGACATTGTCGATATGGGTGGTCTGGACCTTCAGCAGGAAGTGCTCGCCCTTCGCGCACGCGTCGAACGGCTGGTAGCATTGCTCCGGCTCGTGGTCGTGTTGTTGAAAGTGTCCGGATTCTCGCTCGCCTGCGCCCGGCTACCCGATGGGGCAGCGAAGGTCTCGCTGCTTCGAGCAATCGAGCGATCACGTTCCGCCCTTCCGCTGCGAACAGTGCTGCGCGTATTGCGGTTATCGCAGTCGCGGTACCATTCGTGGAAGCGCGAGGAAGAGTGCGGTCTTGACGACATGCCCTCCTGTCCACGATCTTCGCCGCAACAACTGACGAGACCCGAGGTCGAGACAATCAAGGAGATGGTCACTTCCGAGGAGTACCGCCACGTGCCAACCGGAACGCTGGCCTTGCTCGCTCAGCGGCTCGGCAAAGTCTTTGCCTCCCCGACGACTTGGTTCCGGCTTGTGCGACTGTACAAGTGGCGACGGCCTCGTCTACGCATCCACCCCGCCAAGCCGAAGGTCGGCATTCGAGGCTCGGCGCCTAACGAAATCTGGCATGTCGACACAACGGTGATTCGGCTTCTCGATGGAACACGCGCGTACCTTCACGCCGTCATCGACAACTTCTCACGCCGCATACTCGCATGGAAGGTGTCCTCAGCGTTCGATCCAAGCACCACTGCCGAACTCCTGCTCACCGCAGCGAGTGGACTGGTCGACGAGAAGCCAACCCTCCTCGTTGACGGCGGCGTCGAGAACTTCAACAGTGCCGTTGATGAGCTGGTCGATTCTGGACTCCTCCAACGGCTTCTCGCCCAGACCGACATCTCGTTCTCCAACTCGCTCATCGAATCGTGGTGGCGAGCGCTCAAACACCAGTGGCTGTACTTGAACACGCTCGACACGGTCAGCAGGCTCAAGAAGCTGGTCACGTTCTATGTGGACGAGCACAACACGCGTCTCCCCCACTCCGCGTTCCGTGGTCAGACCCCCGACGAAATGTACTTCGGTACCGGGGACCGCATTCCCGATGAGCTCGACGCCGCCAAGAAGGTCGCACGCCAATCCCGGATGGAGGTGAACCGCGCAACACTGTGCCCAACATGCCAGCCACTTGTGGCCCTCGCCAGCTGACGACGAACGCTGCGGGCGAAACGCCGTTCGAGAAAGCCAGGCCATTTCAGAGCAATCCGAGCGACGTGCCGGACCTCGATCGCATGAAGCCGCGTGTGCACAGTTGCGTCTGCTCGAAAACCGACCAGTACGACCGCCGCCCGCGACTGCGCAAGTGTCTTCCTCGATCCGGCCCGAACGTAGCCCAGGTGGCGAGAACTCGCGCACGAAAGTGCAGAATGTCGTGGCAAGTAGCACGGCTGAAGCCTGCGGCTCAGTGGGATGGGCGATTGAAAAATCCTTAACTAGGCTCTTGATCCTCCCGATAGTTTGGTGTATGTTAGGTGTAGCTGATAGCCGTGGCGGACCTCCCTGGGGGAATGTTCGCTACGGATCACGGGTTCTGACGTTTCACGCGGTTGGGACAATCGGGAAGGATCAGACACGATGTCGATCGCAACCATCGACACAAAGGGAGGGTTTGCGCGCGCAGCTCAATCAACGTGCGTAACTCCGCAAAACCCCCGAGCCGCGGGCTTTAGCCCGCGCGAGTGCTCCGATTCCAGCGGAGCTTCGTCGAACATCGTGGCATCGCGCAGGCTAAAGCCTGCGGCTCAGGGGGATGGTCCGCGCGGGCAGGTGGAAAAAGATCCCGTACGTATCGTAGGCATGCTGCGGAAGAAGTTGGAGGATCACCATCGCCGCTGCGCAAGGCGGGCGGGATGGACCCGGCGGACCGTCCCAACCGCGCTCGCAGCGGTTGACGCCGCCTTGCCGCGCGGCGGGCTTCCTTGCGGTGCGATTACCGAAATCCTCTCTGATGAACCCGGTGTCGGAACGATGTCACTGGCCATGCGGATCGCAGTCCAAAGCGTGGAGGACGGGCAAAACCGCCGGAGCATCATCCTGGTCGATACGTTTGGAGATTTCTACCCACCGGCGGCGTGTCAGCACGGAATTGCCCTCGATCGCCTCATCGTTATCCGCACGAAGAACGAAAAGGATGCCTTCTGGGCGGTGGATCAGTCGTTGCGATGCTCCGCCGTCGCAACCGTGATTGCGCCGCTGATGGGGCTCGACGAACGTCTCTCCCGCCGTCTGCAATTGGCTGCCGCAAGCAGCGGGTGTTTGGGATTGATCCTAAGACCGAGGCCACAGCGTGCCAAAAGTTTTGCAGCCATCCGAATGTTGGTGGAAAAAGTGGAACACGGTGAGTCGATCCGGTCGCAACAGTACCGGTGCCTTATTACGTTATTGACGGTTCGGGAAGGGACACCCACGGAACCGCTTCTGGTGGATTTGCAACATGAAACGGGTGCTTTGCCTCTACCTCCCCTTCCTGTCGACCGACCGGCTGCCAAGACGGGATAGCGTCCCTGCGCCCGATCCATCGGCTTTATCGTGCGGGACGGCGGATCCCATCCCCGTAGCCACGATCACGCCATCATCGGTATCCGGCGCCAGTACGGAGCGTCAAAATGCCAGGCGTTCGCCGCGCACCAAGAGCCAAACGCTCCGCATCGTCCACGTCAATCAAGCAGCCTTGGACATGCGTATTCATCCCGGTCAAACGCTTGCCGATGCCAAAGCCATCGCCACGCACCTGGTTACCCACGACGACGATCCCGTCGCCGATCGGTGCCAATTGGAATCGCTCGCTATTGGAGCCGGCCGTCTCTCGCCCGTCGTTCATATCGAATCTTCGGACACGTTGTTCGTGGATGTCACCGGCTGCGAGCGCCTCTTTGACGGGGAGGAGAAGCTGCTAAACCAGGCCATCGACGGACTGCGCGTCCGGGGTTTTTTCGTTCGGGCCGCCATCGCCGACACGCCCGGTACCGCTTGGGCTGTCGCCCACACGCATTCCGAACCGGCTACCATCGTTCCCTCCGGTCAAAGTGCCGAGTATCTGGCACCGCTTCCCACCCGGTCGCTGCGCATCGTCGATCAGACCATATCCGCCCTCGCCTCGGTCGGCGTGAAAACGGTCGGTTCGCTCCTCTACCTTCCGCGATCCTCACTGGTTTCGCGTTTTGGTGATTCGGTCCTGGCGCGGATCGACCAAGCCCTGGGCGATATGCCGGAGGTGCTGACTCCCTACCGTCCTCCCCAGGTGCTGGTCAGTCGATTCGACCTCGGCGCCGCCACAACGAGGCTTGATCTGCTCACCGAAGCAACCTGTCGGACACTGGAATCGTTCTGCGAAAAGCTCAAACGGCAAGTAGCGGGCGTGCGTCAAATGTTTGTCACCTTCCACTGCCCGGAGGTATCGCGCGACGTCACGTTGGAGGTCAACCTGTCCGAGCCCACGAGATCGGTTTCCCATCTGCGTTCCTTGCTCATGATCCTGCTCGATCAGGTCCGCCTGCCCGCTCCGGCCGACTCGTTAATGTTGTGGGCGCGCCGGATCGACCGGTTTGACGACTGGCAGGGTGAACTCTTCGTCACCAATGCGCAGGATGCCCGCCGGCTTGGCGATCTGCTGGACCGCCTGGCTGTGCGGCTCGGTTCCACCGCGGTGGTTCGTCCGGAGCTTCTTAGCGAGCATGAACCGGAGCGGGCGTTTCAATATGCGCCGGTTGCGGGTGTCCATGTAGCGTCCCA
>JADFOB010000136.1 GCA_022563055.1 Planctomycetota bacterium | reverse complement strand
ATGACCGTGGACGGTTCTGCGACAGCCGTATCCGGTTTCGTTGGCGCGGGACCGTGTGAGGCCGGAACTCAAAGGCTGTCCGCGCGGTGTGATGTAGGGTGCCCGATATGTTGAATCGCCTGATCGCTGCGGTGTTGTGTATGGTCATCTGGTCGCCACCGGTTCTGGCGGGTGGCGGACCCGAGCGTACACGGACGCTGACGTACGACGCTACAAAGAGGGAATGGGTCGAGCTTCCGCCACCGCCGCGCGGTACCGCGGAAGGCGATCTCCACGCCATCCGCGTGCGGATCCGGGAGGGGAAATACCGGCGCGCCCTCTGGGCGACCAAGAAATACGTGAAGGTTTACGGCAAGGATGATCCGCTCTACCCCAGCGCTGTGATCGCCCGAGCCGAGGCGCTCATCGGCCGGCGGAAGTATGACAAGGCGCATGACGTCCTTCAGTCGTTTCTTGACGAATTCGGTGGCATGGGGCTCACGAGCGAGGCCCTGCGACTCGAGTTCATCGTCGCGGAGGCGTACCTGACCGGTGTGAAGCGGAAGATCCTCGGCATGCGTCTGCTCTCGGGCGAGGACGTCGCCTTGGGCATTCTCGATGATATTTCGACGGACTACGCCGAATATAAACTCGCCGAACTCGCCATCAAGACCAAGGCGGACTACCTGTTCAAAAAGGGTGAGCACGCGCTGGCGGAATTGGAGTACGCGCGCATGCTCAAGGAGTATCCCCAGAGCCGCTATCATCAGTTTGCGCTGCGCCGAACAGCCGACGCGGCGCTGGCGAGTCACGCGGGCGTGGATTACGACGAGGCGGCGCTGATCGAAGCCGAGGAGCGGTACCGGGAGTACCGGCTTCGCTACCGCCGTGTCGCCGATCGCGAAGGCGTTGGCGTGATCCTTGCGGGAATCCACGAGCAGCGAGCCCAAAAAGAGTACGCGACCGGGGAGTACTACGAGCGTACCGAACACCTGGCGTCGGCGGTGTTTTACTATCAATCCGTGCGCGACCGTTTTCCCGACACGGTCGCCGCCACGAAGGCCGGCGCGCGGCTCGATCTGCTCGGTGGGCTCGAGCCGGTTGTTTCAACGGCTGGTCCCGGATGACAAATGCGACCCCGGCGCGCACGCCACGAGGAACGCGATGATGATGCTCCACAAGATTCGACGTTGGCTGGGGGTCATGTGTCTGACCGTGCTGGGTCTGACAGGTTGCGGGTACTCGACGTCCCGTCCCTTTTCGACCGATATTCAGTCGGTTCACGTGGAAATGCTCCAGTCGAAGGAGTTTCGACGCGAGTTGGAGTTTCGTCTGACCGAAGCGATTATCAAGAGAATCGAACTGGACACGCCCTACCGGATCGCGCCGCGACGAACGGCGGATGCGCTCTTCACGGGCGAAATTCTCAAGGTCGAAAACCGCACGTTCGGGGACGACATCGACACGGACCTGCCGCGCGAGATCGGTTCGACCGTGGTGATTCGCTATCGGCTTCAGAACATGCGGACGGGTAAGATTCTGGTGGAAAGGCCGAGGTTCGTCTATCAGGCCAGCTACATTCCGCCGGTCGGCGAGACCTTCACTCAGGCGATGACCCGAGCGATGGATGGTCTGGCGGAGCAGATCGTCGAGACCATGGAACTGGACTGGTAGTGCCGCTATGATCCAATGCGCACCGACGGAACCGCTCTATTAGAGAAGTCGCGGTTCACGTCAGGTGGGCTGCCTCTTTTTGGCAGGGCGCCGTGAGGGATGCCACCGGGCGGCTGAGGTGTCCGGGAGTGCCGGCGAAGTTACGTTTCACGTAAGTGCTGTTCAATGGGCGAAGACAACGGTTCATCATCTCCGAAAGATTCCGACCCCAAGCGACCCGCTGGTCCGGGGGTCAAGATGTCGCGGAGTCTTGTCAGTTGGCTAATTCTGATGGGCTTGGCGATTGCGCTGGTCGCGGTGCTCCAAGGACAGATGGACCCGGTCTCCAAGATCACGCTCAGTGATTTCTGGGCGCTGGTCCGGGACAAGCAGATCACGGAGTTGATTATCAAGGATGACGGGATCGTCCAGGGCAGGAGAACGCCGATCGAGGGCGACGCCGCCGGCACGACCGGCAAGTTCGAGGTGCTGTTTCCTCGGGAGGCGATCGACGGGGATTTTCTCAACCGCATGATGGAGCAGCTCCCCGACGCGGTGGTCAAAGCGGAAAGACCCAGCCAGTTCATGTTGATCCTGATGAGCACGTTGCCCTGGATCCTCATCTTCGGCTTCATCTGGTTTTTCATCTTTCGCCAGATGCGCGGTGCGGGTGGACCGGGCGGAATGTTGGGCAACTTCGGTCGCTCGAAACATCGCTTGACCCCCAAGGAGCACACGGGCATTACGTTCTCTGACGTGGCCGGGATCGAGGAGGCGAAGGAGGAAGTCGCGGAGATCATCGAGTTCCTCAAGGCTCCCAAGAAGTTCCAGCGTCTGGGCGGGCGGATCCCCCGGGGAGTTCTGCTGATCGGCGCGCCGGGCTGCGGAAAGACATTGCTCGCCAAGGCCATTGCCGGCGAAGCGGACGTCCCGTTCTTTTCCATCAGCGGATCAGACTTCGTCGAGATGTTCGTCGGCGTTGGTGCATCGCGCGTGCGAGACCTGTTCAAGCAGGCGAAGGAAAACTCCCCCTGCATCATCTTCCTCGACGAGATCGACGCCGTGGGCAGACGCCGCGGTGCAAGTTTCGGCGGTGGAGGCCACGACGAGCGCGAACAGACGCTCAACGCCATTCTCGTCGAGATGGACGGGTTTGAAACCAACTCCCAGGTAATCGTCATCGCGGCGACCAACCGAGGCGACGTGCTGGACCCGGCGCTGGTCCGTCCGGGACGCTTCGATCGCCAGGTCTTCGTGTCGCTTCCCGATCTGCAAGGTCGCTACGAAATCGTGAAGGTCCACACGCGAAAGGTCAAACTGGGTCCGACCGTGGACATTCGGCGCGTCGCTCGCGGAACGCCCATGTTCAACGGCGCGGAGTTGGCGGCGCTGGTCAATGAGGCTGCTTTGATCGCCACGATGGCCAACAAGGATTTCGTCGAGCAGGAAGACCTCGAGGAAGCCCGTGACAAGGTTCGCTGGGGTCGTGCCAAGAAGAGCGCCGTGGTCGACGAGCGCGATCGGAAGTTGACCGCCTACCACGAGGCCGGGCACGCCTTGATTCAAGCGCTCGAGAAGGATGCCGATCCGCTGCACAAAGTCAGCATCATTCCTCGTGGACCCGCCGGTGGGGCCACCATCTCACTGCCCGAGCGAGATCGCATGGTTTATACGAGGCGCTTCCTCGAAGCGACGATGCGCGTGATGTTCGGTGGCAGGATTGCCGAAGAGGTGTTCTTCGGCGAGATCAGCAGCGGCGCCGGCATGGACATCAAGCAGGCCAGCGAGATGGCCCGGCGCATGGTGCGCGACTGGGGAATGGGCGAGAACGTCGGCTTCGTGTTCTACGGAGCCGATGAGACGGAACCCGGTATGCTCGACTTGGGGCACCGGGACTACTCCGAGAAAACAGCCGAGATCATCGATGTCGAGGTCAAGCGAATCCTCGACGCCGCTTACGCCGGAGCCAAGCGGATGATCACGGAGAACCGCGAGAACGTCGAGCGGGTTGCCCAAGCCCTCCTGAAATATGAAACGCTCTCGGGCGACGAAGTCAACGCGGTCCTTCGCGGGGAGTCACTGACGCGTTCCACGGTCTCCGACCTCCTCGACAGCGTCGAGCGCGACGACGGCGTCGGCTTCGCCCGACCCGTCCGCGCGGAACCGGATCCACACGCCGATCTCGGCGGCGGCGCGGTTCCCCAGCCGGGGTAGCCATCAACCCCATCCACTCCGTCCACGTCGCGCAGTCCGATCAGTCAATGCCGAGACGGTCGCTTCCCTCGTGGGATAGCGTGTAAGCCGGTTGACTTGTATCGTTGACCACCGGACCGTATTGGGCGGAGGCAAAGCGGTGGGCAGGTCGGCATCTGGGAAATCCCAACTGTTAAAGGCGCTGGGTCCGGGCATCATGTATGCCGGCGCCGCCATCGGTGTCTCGCATCTGGTGCAGTCCACCCGCGCGGGCGCGACGTACGGTTTTGCCCTCGTGCCGATTGTTATCCTCGTCCATGTGCTCAAGTATCCGTTCTTCGAGTTCGCCCACCGCTACACCGTCGCCACCGGTGAGAGTCTGCTTGTCGGGTATCGCTCCGTGGGGCGCTGGGTGCTTGTAGGATTCCTGCTGACCGCGTTTGGACTGAGCATACCGACGGCCGCTGTATTGACGATCGTGACAGCCGGGATGGCTGCGCAGATGTTCGCCGTCAACCTGACATCCATGACATGGGCGGTGATCGTGCTGGCCGTTTGCGCCGTCGCGCTGGTTTCCGGCGGATATGCGCTGTTGGATAAGTTGATGAAGGTGCTGATGGTCGTCCTCGCCGCCTGTACGCTGTTGGCGTTGATGGCGGCCATTGGCCACGGTCGCGCTGCCCCGGTGGAAGTCGAGGTTCCCGAGGTGTGGAATGTTGCGGGAATCACATTCCTCGTCGCATTGATGGGCTGGATGCCGACGCCGATGGATGCCTCCGCCTGGCCTTCCCTGTGGATGCTCGAACGGATCAAGCAGACTCGGTACAGACCCACGCTCCGCGAGGCGTTGATCGATTTCAATCTCGGGTATGCCGGCACACTGATGATGGCGCTGATGTTCTTGGGCTTGGGCGCATTGGTCATGTTCGGCATGGGCACACAACTCGCCGACAAGAGCGCCCCTTTCGCCGCTCAGTTCATCACCATGTACACGAACGCGCTGGGAACATGGAGCCGCCCCGTGATCACCGCGGCTGCCTTCATCGCCATGCTGAGCACACTTTTGACCGTGCTCGATGCCTATCCCAGAGTGTTGTCTTCAGGCTGCCGGTTGGTGTGGC
>JADFOB010000135.1 GCA_022563055.1 Planctomycetota bacterium | reverse complement strand
AGGCGACGTGCAGACGGCACAGTGGCAGCCGATCATCGGCACGCCATGTGAGGTGCCGCTCCCAAGCACCACCACTTCGACTCCGCCGGTCTGTTCGCCCATGTAACCTCCGCGCCCCGCAGCATTACTGCTCTGACACGCTTGTGCTGACACGGTGGCTCCGTCATTTGTGGCCCAGGCGCCCTCGGCTGGGCGGTTTCCCGGGCACAGCGGAGGGCCGCCGTGCCACACGGGCAACTCCATCAAATCAACGCTGACGTAACACTAGTGCTGCGTCCAGAGTAAAGATTAGGGTTCCACTGTTTCAGGAATTCGGTCAGTATACCGGCAACCAAGGAGGGTTGCCATGCAGAAAAAGTACATTGTTCGCCTCACGGATGAGGAACGGGAAACGTTGTGGATCGTCATTAAGAAGCTGAAAGGCTCTTCTCAAAAAGTGCGACGTGCGCACATGCTGCTCAAGGCCGATGCCGACGGACCGAACTGGACCGACACGAGAATTGCTGAGGCTTTCTCCTGCCGCACGAAGACTGTCCAGAACGTTCGCCAGCGATTGGTCAAGGAGGGATTTGACGTCGTGCTGAACGGAAAGAAACGCGAATCCCCACCGCGGGCCAAATGTCTCGATGGAGCGCAGGAAGCGAGAGTCATCGCCATGCGGCTGAGCAAGCCTCCCAAGGGATTCGCCAACTGGACTCTTCGGTTGCTGGCTGAAAAGGTCGTGGAACTGGAGATCGTGGATTCCATCAGCCCCGAAACCATCCGCAAGACGCTAAAAAAAACGGAATGACGCGGAGGAAAATCCAATATTGGGTGATTCCGCCAGAAGCCAACAGTGCGTTCGCCGCCTGCATGGAGGACGTGCTGGACACCTACGCTCAGCCTTACGACAAACGGGTTCCCGTGCTTTGTATGGACGAGCAGCCGGTCCAGCTACTGAAGGAAACCCGGGTTCCCATCCCGGCGTCGAAGAACCACCCGCGCCGCGTCGACTACGAATACGAACGCGCCGGGACCGCCAGTATTTTCATGTTCGCCGAGCCATTGTCGGGATGGCGACAGGTTCGCGTTCGTCCGCAACGAACCAAAGTCGACTGGGCTGTGGAGATGAAGGAACTGCTCCAGACTCGATATGCGGATGCCGAGAAAGTCATCCTGGTCTGCGACAATCTGAATACCCATACCATGGGTGCCTTTTACGACGCATTCGGGCCCGAAGAAGCCCGGGCGATTGTCCGCCGTCTTGAGTTTCGCTTCACGCCCAAACATGGCAGTTGGTTGAACATCGCGGAGAACGAATTGAGCTGCATGACACGTCAATGTTTGAAAGGACGTCGTATCGAGGACATCGAGTTGCTTCGCGAAGAAACCGAAGCATGGTCCGCAGCCACCAACGAGAAACAACGAGGTGTCGAATGGCAATTCACTGTCGATGACGCTCGCACCAAATTGACCTCCCTGTACCCTAAAATCAAAACTTGACAAAGCACTAGCCCGGATATCTCACCGCAGAGACCGCGGAGACGGATAGAGAAGCATGGATCGCCGCCAACCAGCGAGCGTTCAACAATATATGGTGCGTCAAGAGAGCGAACCTGCGCATTCCGCCGCAACTTCCTTCCACGCCAACCTCCACGTTCTCCGCGCCCTCTGCGGTGTGAGAAATGCAGGCTAAGAGTTGCCTAGCGCGTCGATGCGCTCGTGGACGGTTTCGACGACCGTGATGCGAATGCCGAAGTTCTCTCCCACCTTGACCGCCTGCCCGCGGGCGATGGAATGGCCGCCGATCTGCAGGTCGAGATCGGCGTCAAACATTACGTCGAACTCGATGATGCTCCCCACCGTTAGGGCCAGCAGTGACTTGATGTCCATTTCTCGTGACGCCACAATCACCGAGACCGGCATCGACAGACCGAGGATGCGGTGCACTTCGGCCTGTGCCGCGCCTTTGTGGACCGCCGCCCCAACGGACGGCTCGACCGCGGGCGCAGAGCCGACCGCGCCGGCGTAGGCGGGCGCATCGGCGTCCTTCCCCCCACCCACCAATGCATCGATGTCCGCCTGAGAGAGTGTCATTTTGGTACACTTTCCGGACGCGCATGAACAGCGCGGAACTCCCTACTAATATCGACGATCCCCCGAAGTGCGCTTTAGAGAACTCACCAGGGAATCCTTACGGAGGCGACATAAGCGTCACTTGGGCATGAAGCACCGAACGCCCCGTCCTCGAAGGCTCGCCCGTACCAGCCCCCAGAACGCAGATGGAGCGAGCTTCCCGCGGCCCACGGACGCGGTTGTCGGTGCGCGCCCGCCCGCAGGAACCCCAGGGCGAGGATCACCGCAAAGGAGGCGTGCAGCACCCGGCAAGAGTAGATGATGCCTTACGGGATCCGAGGAAGAGGCGTTGGAATCACTCAAACTTGCGCACGAGGATGCACGCGTTGTGGCCGCCGAAACCGAAGGAGTTGCTCATCGCTATGCGAAGCTCGCCATCGCGAGGGTCTCCGGGGCAATAATCCAAGTCGCACCCCTCCCCCGGTTCGACCAGGTTGACCGTCGGAGGGATAACCGACTGTTGCATGGCCCGGATCGTCGCGATCAACTCGACCCCGCCACTCGCTCCCAGGGTGTGCCCGACCGCACCTTTGGTGCTGCTAATGACCAGATTCTTGGCGTCGGGTCCAAAAACCTGTTTGACCGCCCTGGTTTCCGCAACGTCGCCCAGCGGCGTCCCCGTGGCATGGGCATTGATGTAGTCGATGTCGCTGGGAGCAAGGCTCGCGTCGCGAAGCGCGCCTCGCATGGCTTCCGCAGCCCCCGAACCATCTTCCGAGGGTTGGGCGATGTGGAGCGCATCGGATGTCGCGCCGAAGCCGATCACCTCTGCCAGAATGGGGGCGTTTCGCCGCTTGGCGTGTTCGAGTTCCTCGAAGATCAGCGCGCCAGCCCCCTCGCTCAGGACGAAACCGTCTCGGTCTTTATCAAAGGGGCGGCTCGCGGACGCTGGATCGTCGTTGCGCCGGCTCAGCGCCTTCATAGCGGCAAAGGCGGAGAGGGCCAGGGGCGTCAGCGCCGCTTCCGAACCGCCGGTGAACACCACATCCGCATCGCCCTCGCGGATGAACCGCAGCGCTTCCCCCATCGCGTTGGTGGCCGACGCGCAGGCGCTGCTGACAGCCATGCTGGCGCCTTTGGCGCCGTAGACGATCGAAATATTGCCGCTCGCCGCGTTGACCATGAGCTTGGGGATGGTGAAAGCGGAGACTTTGCTCGGTCCCTTTGTGGTCAGTCGGTGGAGTTGTTGCTCTATCTCGTTGAGCCCGCCGATTCCCGACCCGAAGACGACACTGATGCGGTGCGGGTCTTCGCGTGGCAGATCCAGACCCGACGTCCGCACTGCTTCGTCGCACGCGACAATGGCGAGCTGGACGAAACGGTCCATCCGCTTGATGACCTTGCGATCAAGATGCTGCGCCGGGTCGAAGTTCGGAATCTCACCGCCGATATGCACGTCGAAATCGGTGGTATCAAAGAGCGTGATGGGCGTGAGCGCGCACCGCCCCTCGATGATTCCATCCCAGAAGAGGTCGACCGATACGCCGAACGGCGTGACGGCACCCATCCCCGTGATGACGGTTCTGCGTCCAGACATAGGTTCGCGGGTGCCTCCGAGCTAGGTCTTGGCCGCTAGCTGTTTTTGGATATAGCTAACCGCTTCGCCAACGGTTTTGAGCTTTTCAGCTTCCTCGTCGGGAATGGTCATGTCAAACTCGTCCTCGAGTTCCATGACAAGCTCGACGGTGTCGAGGGAGTCCGCGTTTAAGTCGTTCGTGAACGACGTCTCCCTGGACAACTCGCCTCGATCGGCGCTCATCTGCTCGGCGACGATTTCGAACACCTTCTCTTCAATTTCAACGGCAGTAGACACGATTCCTTCCTCCACTCGAACCCATATGCAAACGACCCAGCGTCGCGAACCGCAGGATACTAGCGATTGACGGCGCGGGCCGCAACCCGCCGCGAACCCCGCTTTGTCCGGGATTTCGCGCTACATGTGCAGACCGCCGTCGACCACCAGAACCTGCCCGGTGATGTAGGAGGCGGCCTCGCTCGCAAAGAACACAGCGACGTCGGCTACTTCGTCCACTTCCCCAAACCGCCCGAGCGGGATCATCTGTTTCGCAGAGTCCTTGAGCTTCTCGGGCAAAACGTGGGTCATCTCCGTCGAGATGAACCCCGGAGCAATCAGGTTGCACGTGATCTTGCGCTTGCCGAACTCCTTCGCCACGGATTTGGTCAACCCGATCAGACCGGCCTTGCTGGCGGCGTAGTTCGCCTGCCCCGCGTTGCCCGCCACGCCGGAAATACTCCCGATGTTGATGATCCGACCATATCGCTGGCGAACCATACTTCGGCTTGCCGCACGAATCAACCAGAACGCCGCTCGAAGATTCGTGGTTAGGACGACCTCAAACTGGTCGTCCTCCATGTTCATAATCAGTCCATCACGCGTGATTCCCGCGTTGTTGACGAGAATGTCCAGACGCCCGTGTTTCTCGATCGCATTCTCGACCACCAGGTCGATCGCCTCCCGATCGCACACATCGAGCACCTGCGGGTTGATAGTACCCGAAAGATCGCGTTTGCGCCCCTCTTGCGCCACCTCCTCCAGAGCCTCGGCGTTGCGAGCACACGCGACGACCGTCGTACCCCGCTGGGCCAGTGCCAGGCAGATCCCGCGGCCGATTCCTTGGCTGGCACCTGTCACCAGGGCTATTGCGTCCTTCATGATGACATCCTTTGGGGCACGGGATCAACCGGCGACAACCGTCGAAACGGCCGCCGAGATCGAATCGGTCGAGCTGACGTTGACCGCCGTCATCTTTCGATCGATCTTTCGCATCATTGCGGTGAGCACTCGTCCCGGGCCGACTTCCACAAACCGG
>JADFOB010000134.1 GCA_022563055.1 Planctomycetota bacterium | reverse complement strand
TCTGCTCCGCTTGCGGCGGCAGACCGGGATCGATGATCCAACAGGGTCCACCGTCTCGCAGATAGACCGTGCAGCCGTTTTCGAGATAGACCGGATCGTTCGTAATGTACAGTTGGAGGTTTTTCTTGGCCATGTCGTGCTGACGTTCCACTTGGCGCCTACCGGGGGCAATCGAACCGTACCCAGAAATCGACATCCTCCACGGAGTGTTGCGCGGGATCGTAATCCGGCTCCGATGTGACCAGGAAATCTCCGTCCACGGAGAAGTAAAAGACCCGGCTTGTGTTAATGGCGAATGAAGCTTGCATCGTCCCGGGTTCGTGTAGGCTGAGTCCGCCGTCGTCGTCGAGACCGGCTGCCTGCCCGTTACCGGTATGCAGCGTCAGCCGCCCGTCGTCCGTCTCCAACACGTCTTGTCCGTCTTCCCGTGAGAGCACCATTTCCGGGAAGCTCTTGAGAACCGGTCGATCGTCGAGCGCACAGGGCACACCGTCGACCCCTTCCATGCTGTGTGCGTCGAGGATCGGCACCCTAAGATCGACCCGCCACGCCTCGGCGACCTTGAGCTCATTGTTCGGATCGGATGCATCGTCGTAGGGATGCTCCGTCTCGATCCGCCCCCAGCATCCGCCTAGGAAGAGTACGGAGGATTCCTCGGAATCGATCACCGTACCGGGTGGAACGTCAAAAAGCGGATGGTCCTCCGTGATGGTGAACTTATCAGGATCATCCAGAACAATTTGCAGGTCGATCGGGATCACCGACAGCACCAACGCATCGATCTGCTCCGATGTAAGTTGTTGGTCTCGGACGAATTCGTCAAACAAATCGATGAACGCCTGCTCCTCTCCGCGAATGCTCTCGCACAGCGTTAGCTCCGACACCGGTGGGCAGCCAGCCAGTGTGATGAGCACCGACGCCAACAGCCACGCGGACCATCGCCCCACGCAGGTGCCCCTGCTCTGTGAGCAGTGCTCCGCGCGCGGCTGGTCTTCACCACCGGCCACTGCTGACACAGCAGTGGCGCGCGCTGCATGGGTGCCACTGCCCTTTGAGCAGTGTCCTGAACCCGGCTGCTGTTGACGCCAAAAAAGTAGGTCCGAACGCTCCATGTTCGGCATAGCCACGCTCCCTGAAGATTCGCTGCCGTCTCGCCGAGGCGCCAAGATCGTTTCGGCGCCGGGCACTCGCAAGAAGGTAGTGAAGCACACCCGTGGGTCAAGCGACGTCCACGTAGTTGCCCCCAACGGGTCCATGACGGAATCGGCGGCACGCTCGTCGGGACATCGGAAGGGGCGCCAACATGGATGCGCAACGCGATCAGCGCCCCGAGCGTCAGCGAGCGGGTTCTCCGGTGCGACGCTGGGATCGGTGAGACCCCGCGCTTACGCTTGGGGCTCTGATGGGTGCCGCCGGAAGTGTCACGAACCCGGCTGCGACTGTCGCGCAGGCCCGATCGCGTTTGTTTCGCGAAAATTCGAGGCGGGAATATCGGACGCGGCAGAAGATGTAGTATTCAAGAAAGGCGTCTTGGGGGCGAGGCGCCGTGCCTGGCGGCGCGAAAACGCCTGTAAGTTTCATCGTGCCCTGAGGTTACGAATCTTGACGGTGCACGGTTGAAAGGCATGGCACAAATCGCATACAATCGACGGGTGGGAAAGAAAGGTGGCGAGCGGCGTGTACGCCGACAGGGGTTTGCGACGGACGCTCGACTAGAGGGGGACATACGATGATCGATACGATTGATGCCTTGCGACAACATCAGCTTGTGATTCTCCGCCGACTGCGTAACGGTCCGTTGACGGAGTTCGAGCTGGCCAGTCAGGTCGCCGACCATTCCGGTTTCTCGGCGGAGCAGTGCGCCGATTCGATGGGCGAATGGCTCGACGAGCTTCGCCAGGAAGGGCTGATCTGGGCGGGCGACCTGTCCAACGCCAACGGTCAGACGATCCTGGCGGCTGCGCTGACCAAGACCGGCAGGGAGCTGGTCAATCGGTGACACGGCTTGACAGTTTCTGAACGTCTTGAGACAGAAGTCATTCCTGCGGTCGGGGAGTCTTGAACACGACTCCCCGGCCGCTTCTTTTTGCGCTGGTCTGATCCCTTCCTGCCGATTCCGCTCCACGCCGGACTCGATGCGCGGTTGACAAGAATCGACACTTGAAGCGGCGCCCCGCACGCAGTAGGATGCCTCGTTGGTTCTCATTTGGGTGCTACAGCATTGTCGGTTTTGGTGCAGCTGTTTGTCTGTGCGCGGCAAGGCCGGGGCCCAACGACGTACTACGACCGCCACGGGGGGCGGCCGCTACACAAAATCGAACTCTTCTCCAGCGTCAGATCCATGAATACCCGCCGGGCGAAAGAGCGATGAACGTTGTCGAAATCGAACACGTGACCAAGACGTTCGGCCAACACGTAGCTGTCAACGACCTGGCACTCTCGGTTCCCCAAGGCTCGATCTACGGATTCATCGGACCCAACGGTTCCGGGAAGACCACCACGCTGCGCATGATCATGCGTATCTATCACCCGGACTCCGGATCGGGAAGCATCCGTGTGTTGGGCGAAGAGAGGCGCAGCGCCGCCAACGATCGGGTCGGATACCTGCCCGAAGAGCGGGGCCTGTATAAGAAGATGAAGGTCCGCGACGTGTTGGGTTTCTATGCCGAGCTCAAAGGAGAGCGCCGCTACAAGAAAACGGTGGATGCCTGGCTCGAGCGTTTTGGTTTGATGGATTGGGCGGACAAGAAAGTCGAAACGCTGTCCAAGGGGATGGCGCAGAAGGTCCAGTTCATCGCGTCGGTCATTAACAATCCGGAGTTGGTGGTGCTGGATGAGCCGTTCACCGGCCTGGATCCCGTCAATATGGACGTGCTGCGCGAGGCGGTCCTCGACCTCAACAAACGCGGCGCGACGATCATCTTCTCGACCCATGACATGGGCGTCGCCGAGAAGATGTGCGATTTCATCTTCATGATCTTCAAGGGTCAAAAAGTGCTCGACGGCTCCTTGGAGTCGATTCAGGAGAGGTACGGAGACGACACGATCCGCGTTGGGGTCGAGGGAAACAGCTTCGATCCGCATGCGATCAAGGGTATCGAGAAGGTGACCGACTTCGGTCGGTTGCAGGAGCTGCGGGTTGGAGCCGGCGCGGATACGCAGGAGATCCTTGCGGAGTTGATGCGACACGGCCGGGTGACGCACTTCGAGTTGACCAAACCCTCGCTGCGCGACATTTTCGTTCGTATCGCGGGTCCGGAAGCTCAGGAGGCGACCGATGCGTAAGGTGATCGTCGTGGCCGTTCGCGAGTATCTGGCTGCCGTCAAGACCAAGGCGTTCATCATCAGCCTGCTGGCGATGCCGATCCTGATGGTCGGCTCCATCCTGGTGCAGGTCGTGATGCTGGGAAAGGTCGACACCAAAGACAAGCGCATCGCCATTCTCGACCGTTCGGGCGTACTCTTCGACGAGATCGCCGCCGCCGCCCGAGAGTGGAACACGACCGAAATCTTCGAAGGCGAGGGCGATCAGCGCAAGCAGGTGAAACCGCGATACGTGATCGAGCAGGTCACCGACGCGCCGGACGATCCGGCGAAGGCGGACTTTGAGCTATCCGAACGCGTGCGCGAGAAAGAACTGCTGGCGTTTGTGGTGATAGGTCCCGACGTGGTTGAACCGGCAGAGGACTCCGCCCGAGCGAGCGTTCGGTACCACTCCAACAGCCCGACCTACGACACGTTGCAGAAATGGCTGCGCAGACCGATCAACAAGCGCGTCCAGCAGTTGCGCCTCGAGGCGGCACACCTGGACCGCGACGTCGTTGCCAAGGCCATGGAATACACCCGCGTGCAAAACCTCGGTCTGGTTACGCTGGACGAGGAGGGCAACATCATCGAGGCCCAGGAGACCAACGAGATGGCCAACATCTTCGTGCCGTTGAGCATGATGATGCTGATGTTCATGGTGGTGATGGTCGGCGGTCCGCCGCTGATGCAAAGCGTGCTCGAGGAGAAGATGCAACGGATTGCCGAGGTTCTACTCGCGTCGGTCGCGCCGTTTGAGTTGATGTTGGGAAAGCTGATCGGCATGGTCGGGGTCTCGCTGACCATCGCGATTCTTTATCTGGTAGGGGCATACGTAGCGATCCACCAAGCCGGCTATGGACAGTTCTTTCCAGGACACGTGATCGGGTGGTTCGTGCTCTATCAGGCGTTGGCCGTCCTGATGTTCGGCTCGCTCTTTATCGCCGTCGGTGCGGCTGTTAGCGACATCAAGGAATCCCAGAGTATGGTCACGCCGATCATGATTGTCGTGGTCTCGCCGATGTTCGTCTGGCTCCCGGTGGTGAAAGAACCGTCGTCCACCCTTGCGACGGTGCTCTCCCTCATCCCACCGCTGACGCCGACCTTGATGGTGTTGCGACAGAGTGTCCCACCGGGTATACCACTGTGGCAGCCGCTTCTGGGCGTGCTGCTCGTATTGTTGACAACCGTTGCCTGCGTCTTCTGCGCCGGTCGCATCTTCCGCGTTGGCATTTTGATGCAGGGCAAGGGGGCCAAAGTCGGCGAGATGCTTCGCTGGATTGTTCGTGGATGAGGAGCCGGAACGTGCATCAGATCAAACTGTTTGTCGCGCTGGAATCCAGTGTCGAGAGCATGGAACGAGAGATCAACGACTGGCTCACCCAGAGCGGCGCCAACGTCGTCAAGTTGATCGGCAACATCGCGCCGCAGACGGTGACACCGGAGTCCAAGGGATCCAAGCTGGCCGAGCGCAAGTTCACCTCGTCGGACCTCTTCGTCGCGATCGTCTACGAGCTTCCGTGAGCACCTCCGGGATGCAATCAGGTTCTTGGGGCACGGTTCCGTTGTAGCGGCCGCCCCCTGTGGCGGCCGTAGGAGTCCGAACACGCCTCGGCGCTCTACGTCGGCCGCAGGGGGCCGGCGCTACAGACCCATCGGCTCGATCCTGG
>JADFOB010000133.1 GCA_022563055.1 Planctomycetota bacterium | reverse complement strand
TACCGCACGCTCGCGCCCACCCTTGTGTCCACCCTTGCGCCACCCACGTTATTGGCGATGCCCTCAAAACCAACTTGGTCGCCGACCATGACCACGTTCACCTAACGCCGACATTGCAGACGGCTGAAGAGTTAATACAGCTTGACACGTATGATATGATGCGGTCCGCCAGTGACTCGGCTACAGCAGACCGAAAGTTCAGGAGTTGGGCGAGACGCACGGGTGCAGCGTAACCAGGTTCAGCGCCGGGAACGTCGTGGCGCTGACGAGCGACGGGAGAGTTGACCGCAGCTCGACGGGAATGGGATCCTTGCCGCCCTTGTGAGGAAGCGAATGCCACGGGAGCCTCAGCGACACACAAACGACATGCCAACACTGACTTGGCTGCGCGTCTTCACGGTGTGCCTCCTGCCGATCGCCACCCTGTTCCTGGGCTACGAGATCGTCGAGCGAGTGTGGCTGGGCAGCGTCGACCCGGAGCTTCTGCACCTGCTTCGCATCCTGCGGTGGCTGTGCGCGGCGGTGATCTCCGCCGCGCTCGCGACGGTGCTGTTGCTTCGCTGGTTGCGCGGCTCCTCGCTGGACGAGCCCGCGCTGCCCGTTTCGACGAAGGGTTGGCGCAGGCGCCTCCAGCACGTTCGCGTGCGTACGAAGATTGTCGTTCCCATGGTGATCCTCGCCGTTGTTCCAGCAATCTTCGTGGGGCTCTTTACGATCTCATCGGTGCGTGTTGCCCTCCGAACGACTGCGGTGGAGCGCCTGGAGTTTGATGCCGCGTCCAGGGCGCGTGCCATCCGCGAATTCCTGGAAGGCGTCCGTGGGGATCTGAGTTTCGTGAGCGAACTGACCCCGATCCGGGAACTCGCCGGCGCAGGAACCTCCCTTACGGCAGAGCAGTTGAACGACTTGCGCCGTGTGGCCCAGCGGGAACTGGCTATATTCGCTCACGGCAAACGCGGCTACTACCAGATTCGCTACCTTGACGACACCGGCAGCGAAGTGATCCGGCTCAATATCGATAAGGGTCAAGTTGAGATTGTACCGCCCGAGCAGCTTCAGGACAAAGGCGACCGCTATTACGTGAGGGAAGCCCTGGCGCTCGAGCCGGGAGAGACCTACGTGTCTCCCATGGACCTGAATGTCGAGCATGGTCAAGCAGAACTCCCTGACCGCGGTGTGGTACGTTACGCGGCTCGTGTACGCGGGTTGGATGGTCGGGGATGTGGCTTGGTGGTAATTAACCTGTACGCGGACTACGTGCTATCGTTGCTGGCACCTCTTCCCACCGGTACGGAAGCTTGGTTGGTTGACAAGGACGGGACATACCTTGGCTACGTCGGCAAATCGGAGGTAGGTCGGAAGCTGTTCAAGCTCGGGCAGCGGCGGCGGATTTCGCAGGACTTCAGCGTCGCCGAGACCTCCGCGATTCTCGAGCATCCGCCAGCGCAGTCAATCCTCGACACGTCCAATGCATTTGTATCCTCCACACGAATTGAACCCGGCGGTGGCGCAGAAGCGCGGTGGACTCTATTGGTTGCCTACCCTCGTGCACCGATTGACACTCCAATCCACCAGTTGACCGCGTTTCTTTCGATTGTCCTGATGTGTGCCGTCCTCGCAGCGGGCGTGCTGGGCGTGCTGATGGGGAGTTACCTGGCTCGTCCCATTATGAGGCTTCGTCGTGCCACGCGGGAGATCGCCGCGGGCGACCTGTCACGATACGTTGATGTCACCACGGGCGATGAACTCGAAGGGTTGGCAAGTGACTTCAACGCGATGACAAAGCGGTTGCTCGAGGCGCGTGCGCGCGTGTCGGCGTGGAATGAGAAGCTCGAACAGGAGGTAGCGCGACAAACGGACGATCTTCACCAACTACAGACCGCGTTGGCCCGCGCCGACAAGCTGGCGTCGATCGGCCAGATGACCGCCGGCGTCATGCACGAAGTGGGAAACCCGCTTGCTGCGATTAAGACGAAGATTCAGGTTGCCGAGGAAGACAGCGCTATGTGTAGCAACTGCCAGTCTCTTTGTGGCGAGATTCTCCTGGAAGTTGACCGACTTACGATGTTCCTCCGCTCGTTCTCGCGCCTTGGCAGGACACCTGAACCCTGTATGGAGGTGGTTTCCATCGCGGAGGTTGTCGAGGGCGTGACGACTCTTGTGACGCCGGAGCTGCGAAGAAGGGGAATATCGTTGCGTACTGCATCAAGCGGGGAGACTCCCACAGTTCGCGGCGACGTCGAGCAACTGCGACATCTTCTAATGAATCTGATCCTCAACGCCATGGAAGCCTCATCCCAAAACGATGAGATCGTGGTGGACGTGCGCCACTGCTCCATGAGCGGTGAGAAACGCGTTGATCACGGCTCGCAGAGCGGTGGCACACCGGTCGATGGAGTCAGAATCCAGGTGATCGATCGGGGGTCGGGCATTCCTCCGAAGATCGTCGATAGAATCTGGGATCCGTTCTTCACGACAAGATCGGAAGGAACCGGGCTCGGTCTTTCGATCTGTCGCGGGATTGTGGAGGACCACCGAGGGACGATCCAAGTGCGAAGCGACGCGGGCAACGGGACCATCTTCACGCTGATGTTTCCTGCGTGTAAGGTCGAAGACGCAGGCGAAACTGACGCGCGGAAGCAGGCCAGGTTGGATAGGTCCGCAGTAGATCAGCCATGAGAACCCTTACGCTCATCGTGGAAGACGACGAGGGTCTTCGATCCTCGATGGAGAAGTCGCTCCGGCGGCGAGGACACGAGATCATCGGCGTGTCCACGCTATTGGAGGCCGATCGGCTGATCCATGAGCGCAAGATTGACCTCGTGCTGCTGGATATCCGCCTGCCCGACGGTTCGGGCCTGGACTTCCTGGTCAAGGTGCGCGATCTCGATGAAGAGATTCTCGTGATTGTGATCACAGCCTTCCCGGAAGTGAAGACCGCGGTTCGCGCGATGAAGGAGGGAGCTCGCGACTTCATCGTCAAGCCGTTTGAGCTCGAAGAGCTTCACCTGGCTGTCGAGCGCGCCATCGAAGCCCGGAAGCTGCGGCACGACGTTCGCCGCCTCGAGCGTGAACACCGTACGCGTGACAGAATCACGGAGATTCTCGGAGAGAGCCCCGCGATTGAGCGGGTTCGCGAAGAGGCTCGCCTGGTCGCCGAGGCCGACACGCCGGTGCTCGTTGTGGGAGAGACGGGGACTGGTAAGGAACTGGTTGCGGACTCGATCCACCGTCTCTCTTCGCGCAGAGCCGGGCCATTCATTAAACTCAACTGCAGCGCGTTTTCCGAACAGATCCTCGAAAGCGAGCTGTTCGGTCAGGAGAAGGGAGCACTTTCAGGTGCCGGCGAGGGGCGGCCGGGGATCTTTGAAATGTGCGACGGAGGTACCCTTCTTCTGGACGAGGTGTCGGAGATGAAACCCGGTCTGCAATCGCAGTTGCTGCGTGTTGTCGAGGGACAACCCTTTCGTCGGGTTGGCGGGCGCCGGGAGATCCAGACGAACGTGCGCGTGATCGCGGTCACCAATCGTGACCTTCAAGGGCGCATTCGATCCGGTAATTTTCGGCAGGATTTGTACTATAGGCTAAACGGCTTTCAGATTACGGTACCTCCGCTACGATCGCGCGGGTCCGACGTGGTATTGCTGGGGCGGTTCTTCCTTCAGCGATCCGCGGCGGCGCTGCGTAAGGGATCTCTGACTCTAACTCCCCAGGCCGAGGAAACCCTCCTCGCCTACGATTGGCCCGGCAACGTCCGCGAACTCCGAAACGTCATGGAGCGTGCCGCGATCGTTAGCAAGGCGGAAACCGTCTCGACCGAGCAACTGCCGGGAGACTTCCAGATGAGCGCCTTTGTTCGTCGCCATGCGGCGAAGGGCTCGGGGGCCATGCCTTCGCTTGTGGAAATGGAACGACGGTACATGGAGTACATCGTGGAGCAGGTCAACGGGAATCTATCCGAAGCCTCCCGAGTCCTCGGCGTAGCCAGGAACACACTCAAAGCGCGGTTGCGCTCGCCGGATTGACGGATGGTCGGTTATTCGTTATTCCTAATGAAAAGGTCAAAAAGCCCACAAACATGACTGCGCAAAGGTGATCCGGCAAATGTCGGGGAAACACGATGACCCTGGTGAATGGAACGAAGCTCGGGCCCTACGAAATCCTTTCCGAACTTGGCGCGGGCGGAATGGGCGAAGTCTATCGGGCCAGAGACCCGCGCCTCGAGCGTGACGTGGCGATCAAGGTGCTACCCGACCGGTTGGCCCAGGACCACGATGCCCTGGCGCGTTTTCGGCGCGAAAGCAAGGCGGTGGCAGCGCTGTCGCATCCAAACATCCGCGCCATCTATGACATCGGCACGGATGCGGGGCGGACCTTCGCCGTCATGGAGTTGCTGGAAGGCGAAACGCTGGCGAGTCGCCTGCAACGCTCCGCTGTTGAGTGGCAAAAGGCGGTGCAGATTGCGCTCGCGATCGCAGACGGTCTTGCCGCCGCGCACGGCAAAGGCATCATCCACCGGGACATCAAACCGCAGAATATCTTTCTTACCGCCGATGGTGCCGTCAAGATTCTCGACTTTGGCCTCGCGCGATTGGAGATCAAGGATTCCAAGGAAGGGGAGGGGTTGACAGCCACGCTGACGCTGGAGACACGCCCGGGCGCCATTATGGGAACCGTTCAGTACATGTCCCCCGAGCAAGTGCGTGGCCAGCCGGCTGATGCTCGAAGCGACGTTTTCGCGTTCGGCTGTGTGCTTTACGAAATGTTGACGGGGAAGCGCGCCTTTTCTCGCAAGACGTCCGCCGACACGATCGCGACGATTCTGAACGACGATCCCCCCGCCCTCGCTGAAGCGGGTATAAGCGCCCCCACCGAATTGCAGCGGGTCGTCACGCACTGTTTGGAGAAGAATCCGGGGCAGCGATTCCAATCGGCGCGAGATCTGACCTTTGCGCTGAGTGGGGTCAAGCAGCGC
>JADFOB010000132.1 GCA_022563055.1 Planctomycetota bacterium | reverse complement strand
AGCCGTTCAGGCGCGGGAGTTCGCAGCGCGATGAGCCCGACGGCGCAACGCGTCCGGCGCAGACGTAGACGTGCTCGAACTCAGCTTGTTGGCCGCCTGCCCGGCTACCTCGGCGCGTGTCGCTCACAACCCTGAGGCCGCGACCGCAGATGCCACACTCGATCAGGCCCTGGAGCAGCCCGCGATGCCCGGTGCGGATGCCCGGCTGCGTCGTCCGAACCGTCCGACTCGATGCGATGTTGGGGCGCGCATCTGCGATCTCCTGGGCACGAGCGAACACCTCCGGCGCGATGATGACCGGCATCGGATCGACCGATCTTGCGATGGGGATTCTCAACGGGGAACTTTTCTTCCTTGTTCCCCCCACCATTCAGGTCAACCTCTCCGGGAAATTCAAGGACGGCGTTTCCGCTAAAGACCTCGTCCTCCATCTCAGTGACGCGCTGGCGAGGCTCGGACAAGGCGATGAAGCTCGCGGCGAGCTGCAGCGCTTTCTCGAGCGCCATGGAGATGCCGACAAAGTGCGATTGCGCCTTGTGGACTTGCTGATTTCACAGAAACGGTGGGACGAAGCCCTCGATCAGTGCGGACAAGGAATCGGGCGGACGCCTGATCGCGGCGGCGACTTCGAGGCAAAGATCGGCCAACTGGGCGAAGCCCAAGAGGCCGTCGCGCACCTGCTTGGGCCGAACAAGGGCGCGGACTCCGGCTCGACGTTGTCGATCTATGTGCGCGGTCTGTTGGCGTTGGCGGCGGGCCAATCCGAACAGGCGGAAGAACTCTTACGAAGCGCATACTCCTCGGATTCCGCCTTCCTGCCCGTACGCGTCGCCCTCGCACGGCTTTACCTGCGTGCGTACCGGTATGACGAAGCTCTCAAGGTCGCCGGGCGTACGAGCGAGGAGAACACCGTCGAGGACGTCCGGCTCGAGAAACTTCTGGGCGACATCTACGAGCGGCTCGACGATCTGGACCGTGCCGAACTTCACTACAAGGCTGCCGTCCAACAGAACCGAGACGATGACGAAGCCGCGTTCTCGCTGGCGCAAGTCTTGCAACGATCCGGACAGACCAACCGTGCGCGGCTCCAATTGCGTGTGCTTCTGGATCGACACCCTGCGCACTATGCGGCGCGGCGAATGCTGGCCCTGCTCTACCTCGGCGAGGACAAAAAGGCTGCGGCCATTGGACAGCTCCAGGAACTTCGCAAAGTCACCAAGGAACCCGCCGCGCTGGCCAGGTGCGATGCGCTGCTGGGCTGGCTTGGCGAGCGCAATCTGGTGACCTATCGAAACGCGCTACTCGAAGCGCTGGAACAATACGGACCGGATGCGGACACCTGGCTCGATCTGGCGGGAAGCTTCAATGAGGACGAGCAGGCCCATGCGCAGGATGCCTATGAGCGCGTCCTCGCCGAGGATCCCGACAACGAGGAGGCGGCCATCGGGTTGGTGTTCGCCCAACAACGGCTACTCGCGTTCGAGTCAGCCGCGACACGACTCGAAGGGTTGTTGCCGCGCCGCCCCAACCGGCACACCTGGCGCCTGCGTCTGATCGCCCTCTACTCGCTGATTCAGAACCACGAAGGGGCGCTGGCCATCGCGCGCCTCGAGGAGACAAGAGAGGACATCGACGTCGAGACGCGCCGTCGCTATCGCCGCCGGATCATTCGGTCGCTTCGGAGCCTGCAACGAGACGCCCAAGCGCTGGAGCAACGTGAGCAGTGGGCTAAGGCTGATCCCCAAGACGAGACAGCCGCCATCAGCCTTGCCCAAGAGTACATCGATCAAGGCCAAGCCGAGCAAGCCGTGGCGATCTACGAAGGGCTCTTTGGATCCAACCCATCGGGACGCGGGCACCGTGGCGGACTCATCGACGCGCTGCGGGAAGCGGATCGCTACGATCGAGCCTACCAGTATGCACTGGACTGGCTTGACGAAGATCCCGAGAACGATCTGGCGCTGCGCGTTTTGGTGGCGGTGCTTGTCGACGCCGATCACGTGGAGGATGCCCTCGAACTGGTGGATAACAAGCTGCTCCGCACGCACAACCGCGAGGGTTTCCAGGATCTGGCTTACGCCGTCCTCTGGGACGCTCGCCGTTTCGACGAGGGTATCGGGCGAACCGAAGCGCTGATCGCCGAGGTGAGGACGCTGCTGCGTGCTGTGGCAGAGCGCGGCGGGCGCGAGGTCAACGAGCGCCCACCGGATGAGCAGCTCATGCGCCTGCCCGACGAACCGACGCGGATCGGTGCCATGCACGAACGGCTCGATCGGCTCAACGTGCGAGTTGTCGAGATGCTGATCGCGGGAGAACGGTACCGGGATGCGGAGGAGCGGATCCATACGCTGCTGGCTTCGGTGAGCAACTCGCGCATGGAGGGCGGCTACTTGAGACGATTGGCCGCGTGCGAGCAACTGTTGGGAAGAGAGGATCGGGCAGCCAAGACGTCCGAGCGAGCGCTGCGCCTTCAACCACGCAACGTTCGAGTCAACAACGACGTCGCTTACGGGTGGATTGACAGCGGAATCCGCCTCGATGAGGCGGAACGCATGATCCGGTTCGCACTCTCGCGGGCGCCGTCCCAGGTGGCCTATCTCGACACCTTCGGATGGCTGCTGTACAAGAGAGGTTCGTTCGCCGACGCCAGGAAGTGGCTCCTGCGGGCTCGAGGAGGGGGCGGAGATGCGGACCCCGTGATCCACGACCACCTGGGCGATGCGTGCTGGCGGCTCGGCGATAGAGCCGAAGCGGTCGAGTATTGGACCGCCGCGGTGGGCGCACTCACGGGAAAGCCCGCCCAAGAATTGCGTAAAGACGAGCGGCGGGTGCTCGAACATACGCAAGAGAAGATCGACGCCGCCGGTGCTGACCGGGAACCCCAGACCGCTCCCTTGGCAGTCCCGCCCGCCCCGACGAATGGGGAAGAGTAGTATCGAGGAGTTTCACCGTGTCCGGACACTCAAAATGGTCCACGATCAAACATAAGAAGGCCGCCATCGACGCCAAGCGTGGCAAGAGCTGGAGCAAGCTCGCCCGCGCGGTCACGATGGCCGCCAAGAATGGTGGTAATCCCACTGACAACCCCGCGCTGAGGCTCGCCATGGACAAAGCCAAAGCCGACAACATGCCCAAGGACACCATCGAAAAGGCGGTCAAGAAGGGCACTGGCGAACTGGCCGGCGGCGATCTCGAAGAGGTTCTCTACGAAGGATATGGATCCGGCGGCGTGGCGATCATGTGCCGCGCAACGACGGATAATCGCAATCGAACCGGCGCCGAGATCAGGAAAATCTTCGAGCGTCGAGGCGGAAACCTCGGCGCGCCCCACTGCGTGGCATTCCAGTTCAGCCAAAAGGGTGTCATACTCGTGTCACCGGACAACGCCACCGAAGATCAGATCATGGAGATCGCCCTCGAAGCGGGTGCCGAGGACGTCAGCTCATCCGAACTTGTCCACGAGATCATCACCGCGCCGGACAGCTTCGAATCCGTCAAGAACGCGGTCGAAGCGGCTCAGATCGAAATCCAGTCGGCCGATCTTTCCATGGTTGCCCAAAACACGATTACGTTGGACCTGGGGGCCGCACGCAAGGTCATGGGCCTCGTCGACGCCCTGGAAGAACAGGACGACGTCGACGCCGTGTATTCCAACTCCGACATCAGCGACGAAGTGATCAAAGAGCTATCAAAGGATTAACGCGTTGGATTCTTAACGGCCCGTTGAAGAGGTAGCGGCCGCCCCGCGTGGCGGCCGTAGAATGCCCGAGGATTCTCGAACTCCTACACCCTACACAAAAACAGACCTTGCTCTCACCGCTTACGATCTGGCGAGTAGAGCAAGCTGCTCGCGGTTGCCGCCGTGTCCGCGGATGGGGCTCGGCATCGACCCCAGAACCTCCCAGCCGGATGCACGCAGCTCGTCCAACGTGCGGGCTATGACCTCTTCCACTGCGGAATCCGGGACAACGCCACCCTTCCGCTGATGGGCGTCAGCCTCATACTGCGGCTTGATCAGCGTGATCACGCGCCCGCCCGGTGCGAGCAGGTCGGCCACGTTGGGCAGGATTCTCGACTGCGGGGTCCAGCCAACGTCAACCGTGACGATCGCCACCGGTTCCGCCAGCGTCACGTGCATCGCGTTGGTCCGCTCGACGACAACGACGCGCGGGTCCTTCCGCAGTTTCCAGGCGAGCAGCCCGTAGGCCGTGTCGACCGAGTAGACCTTCGCCGCACCCGCCTGCAACAAGCAGTCCACAAACCCGCCGACGTGGCTGCCGAGGTCCGCGCAGACGCGACCGCCCACATCCACGTCGAAGCCGTCCAGCGCAGCCGCGAGCTTCCGCCCACCGCGCGAAACATAAGGGCTCGACGCAGGCTCGCTCATAACGGCGCAAACTCGCTCATAACCCTGCGTACTAGGATCCAGCGTGCAAAAACCCTCAGCAGCAGTCGCGCTGACGGACATCGCCGGACGTCTTCCCGTAGCGTCCCCCCGCCCCCGTGGCGGCCGTAGAACAACAGTGGATTCACAGCCGCCGGCACGCTACACGAAGACCGAAACTGCTCTACACCACGCGTTGGACATGACTTACGTTGATTGGAGACGAAGGGACTCGAACCCTCGACCTTCGCATTGCGAACGCGACGCTCTCCCAACTGAGCTACGTCCCCCTTTTTGTCGGTTGGCCACCCTACCGCGATTGGTCGCCGCGTCAAGGAACGATACGCGTACTCAAGAGTATGGGGGGGGGCGTTACGGTCTTGGTGGAACCCCTGGGAGGGTGAGCCTCCTGGCGAGCCGCGAGGTTCACGCGTCGTGACGGTTGTGGCTGGGCGCGTGATACTTCCAGCGGGTTTGATCGGAGCCCCAAGCGCAAGCGCGGGGTATCACGGATGCCGGCGTCGGACCGCTCAAATGCGAGCGAGTAGGCTCGGATTGCTTCGGACGTTGCGTTCCACGCTGGCGGCATAGGGTTGGAGGGCGGTTTTGATG
>JADFOB010000131.1 GCA_022563055.1 Planctomycetota bacterium | reverse complement strand
GACGCCCGGAAGAAATATTACGAGGCGATCAGCGCCTTCAAGGAGGCGTTGGAGCGTGACACCCGGCAACCGCTCGTTCTTGTCAACCTCGCCCACACCTACATGAACCAGGATCGCATGAAAATGGCCAGGCAAGCATTGGCGGCGGCGATCCGAATGGACTCGAACCTGGCACCCGCCCACGAAGCGCTGGGCTTTTGCCTGTTTCGAACGCGCGACTTCGGCGCGTCCGAGCGCGCGTACACCTACGCCTTGAGTTGCGATCCGCGTCTGGCCCGCGCCCACTCAGGTTTGGGCTCGATCAAGATGCTCCGCTACCTGGACGACACCACCCGAACGGGCTTGCGGCTCTCGGCCATGGAACATTGGCATCGCAGCCTCGAGATCGACCCGAATCAACCGCGAATCCGCAAACTCATCGCGCGCTACAAGCCCCATCGAGCCGATCCGGAATCCGCTCTGTTGGACGATGAAAGCGGTTCCTAAATCACCGTGCACGAATATGCGCCTCGGATCCGATCCCCCAGCGCAAGCGCGGGGTTGCGACCCCCAGCGGTATTCGTCGCGAGACAAGACCTTGCCCTCAACGTTTCGATCCGGTACCATGACCATATCGGTTGCTCGATCGAGCAACCATCAACTATGCGCCCTAAGGGAGAGGGTGTGCACCTGTTCTTTGCCGTAGGAAGGCGCAGGCCTCCGGCGAAGATGTATGGCGCAAAGATAGCGCTCGTCAGGCACACGCGGGGCCGATCGGTATAGGTCCACAGGTGTCGGTGCGGAATCGAACCCAACTGGTGGATCTTGATACGTCGATGGAAGAATGGGTGCCATACTATGGCACCGCCCTTGCGGAACACCTCAAGCGCGTGATAGAGGGACGCTTGAGCGCTCTGAAAACCTCCAAGACCGACCTCCAACTGTGCCGTCCGGATGGCGAATCGAGCGTGAATATAGGGGTTTGTGCTGATATCGGACCCCCGTCGAGCGATGATTCATGCTTCACTCGCAACTTCTTGGCGCCTACAATTCCTTGTGCGGCGGCTGCAAGAACGTCTGGATGTTGGTTAAAATAGGGGTTTCAGCCCTTTCAACCACCGGGCTCACCGACACTTGGTGACAGCGACCGCTTGCCCGGTTGTTTACGCAGGCCCACAAACCGCGTATCGTATTGCGGGAGAGGGTTCGGCTGTGCGTGGACCGCCGGTGGCGCCCCGGCGAGTGCAGCGTCGTTTTCGTATCGTGGGCTAGCGCACGAGCACCGTTTGATCGTGCGCGTTTCCGTTTCTAATGTTGCGGGGAGTTCGTGTGAAAAAGACGTCGCCACCATTGTCGGCACATCGGGTTCACGTGGAATCCGGGCACCGCGTGAGGTACGTCCGCGACATCGATCAGCTCGTCAACATCCCGCCGGCTCAGCGCGAGAAACTCAAGAAGATAGCCCAACGGTACGTCTTCCGTGCCAATGACTACTACCTCAGCCTGATTGATTGGAACGACCCGGCCGATCCGATCCGGCAGTTGATCATCCCACGTGAGGAAGAACTCACCGATTGGGGCACACTCGACGCGAGCAATGAACGGTCCGTCACCGTCGCACGCGGCGTTCAGCACAAGTATCCGGATACGGTCTTGCTGCTGTGCAACGAGGTATGCGGCGCCTACTGCCGCTACTGCTTCCGCAAGCGGTTGTTCATGGACGAGAACGACGAGACGACAAACGATGTGTCCGAAGGTCTCGCGTACATCGCGGATCACCCGCAGGTCCACGACGTCCTCCTGACCGGTGGTGATCCACTGTTGATGAGCACGCGCCGTCTCGTGGCGATTTTCGATGCGCTTCGCGCCATTCCCCACGTCAAGATCATTCGCATCGGATCCAAGATGCCGGCGTTCGATCCGTGGCGGCTTCTGCGAGACCCGGAGCTTCAAGAGGCATTGCGGGAGTATTCCACGCCGCACAAACGCATCTATCTGATGGCCCACTTCGACCATCCGCGCGAACTGACGGACGAGGCCGTCGCCGGTATCGACTGTTTCATCCGTAGCGGTGTCGTCTGCGTGAGTCAATGCCCGCTCATCAAGGGCGTCAACGACGACGTGGACGTGTTGTCATCGCTCTACCGCAAGCTCTCCGACATCGGCTGTCCGCCCTATTATCTCTTTCAGGGTCGACCGACCCAAGGCAACGAGCCCTACGAGGTTCCGATCGTGCGTGGATGGGAAATCTTCACCGAGGTACTGCGACGCGGATCGGGCCTGGCGCGCCGGGCGCGCTTCGTCATGTCGCACGAGACCGGCAAGATCGAGATCCTCGCGGTGGATGAAACTTCCATCTACCTGCGATACCACCGTGCCAAAGACGCGGCACTGCGCGGCCGATTCATGATCTGCAAGCGGAACGATGATGCGTGCTGGCTCGATGAGTTGGAACCGGCCAACGGATCTGACGCGCCGAAGTTTGCACCCTCCTCACGGCTCTACGCCGAGGACGGTCCCGAATAGAGCGATCCTCCGGCGTGTCACACGCTTGGCAACACCCCCGAGCCGCGGGCTTGAGCCCGCGCGAACACTCGATCGCAACTTGACGCTCATGGGCGAGCGCGGCATCGCGCGGGCTAAAGCCCGCGGCTCGGTATGTCGTCCTGCCGTGTCACCCGCGAAAAGCGTCGGACTGTCGTACGTTACCCCGCACCGGCCAACGTCACTTGCAGGGTGACTTCCTTGCCGTCGCGCAGGACGACGACCTCGACCGTGTCGCCGGGATTGTTGTTCCGGGTGGCAGCCATGTAGTCGCCGACGTTGCCCACCTTCTTGTTGTTAATGCGGATGATGCGGTCATCGGCTTTCATGCCCGCCAGATCGGCCGGCCCTTCCGGGTTGACCGCGTCGACCTTCATACCCTGTTTGCCGTCGTCGCCATAGCCCGGCGCAAGACCCATGACGACCCGATACGCTGGTGCGGGGGCCGGCTCATCCTTCTTGTCCTGTTCCACCACCAGGAACGTCGGTCGGCCCTCCCTACCGGCGATTTCGCCGGCCACACGGTGAACCAACTGCACAATCTTCGCACCGCCGGGAGCGTTGATCTTGTCGCTGTCGTCGCCGGGTTTGTGGTAGTCGCTGTGGAACCCGCTGAAGAAATGCATGCTCGGAATCCGCTTGCGAATAAAAGGCGCATGGTCGCTGCGCCCGCCGGGGTCCGAACCCGGCGTGATGGTCAAACCGAGCGATTTTCCGGCGCGGGTCAGCATGTCCATGAACCCATCACCACAGCGGGCGCCAAAGACGGTTAATTCTCTTTCCTTCGAATCCAGGCGCCCGACCATGTCGAGGTTGAGCATGGCCACCGTGTTGTCGAGGGAAACCGCAGGGTCTTGGACGTAATGTTTGCTTCCGTGAAGTCCGGTTTCCTCACCGGTGAACGCCACAAAGACGAGGCTTCGTTTCGGTGTGGGCTCAGCGGCGAAGAGGCGCGCAATCTCGATGATGCCGCTCGTACCCGATGCGTTGTCATCAGCGCCATTGTGGATCTGGGGTCCGCCGACCTGTTTGACCAGTTTTCCTTCTCTGAACTTCCGCATCATGGGCTTGCGGATGCCGAGATGGTCGTAGTGAGCCCCGATGACAACGGCTTCGTGCGCCAAAGCGCCCTGTCCCCGGAGGATACCCACGACGTTGTGCGTCGGCGCGCTGCGCCGATCGAAGCTCGCTTTCCCCGTCGCGCGAACGTGGGCCAGCAGACCCGATACGGTATGCCCCGCGTCGAGTTTCGCCTGGAGTTCGTCCAGTGACCCAAGCCCGCCCTTTTTGAGTTGCGCCTCAACCGCGCTGCGCAGGACATGAAAGGCGGGGATGCCGAAATCATCCGCGCCCGCGCGGGCGAATTCCACCAGCTCGTCCTCTTGAGCCTCCGAAGGTGCCTGGTTGACAATCAGGACGGCGACGGCGTCGCGGTCTTTGACGTTGTAGACTTTATTGCGGAACGTCGCGTGGCGCGTGGCGCCGCCATCCTCGTCCGCCCAGGTGTCAGGCTCGCCGCGGAGTATCAGTGCCACCTTGCCAGCCAGGTCAATACCCGCGAAATCGTCATGGTCCTTTTCGGCGTTGACGATCCCGTACCCGCAGAAAACCACGTCGCCGTTGAATGCTTCGTCGGAGGAGAAGTTGAACGGGATGAAGTCGCGCCCTTGCACCAACTCGGTAGGTTCACCGGCGAACGCCAAGCGACCATCGTCGTTCAGCGTGCGGTGCAGCGTCATCTCAAACGTCTGGAAGTACGTGCCGTCATCGCCGCCCGGCTCCAGGCCGATCTGCGCGAACTGACCGGCGATGTACGCCGCCGCCTTCTCAATACCGGCCGAACCGATACCGCGACCCTCCAGCTCGTCGCTTGCGAGATAGTCAATGTGCGCCTGGAAACGCTGCTCAAGCCCGCTGACGCATCCGGCGGTGACCAAGACCAAAAGGCCCAACACCAGCGTGGGCGAGGAACTCCGCGAGGCCGCGAGAGACGCGGGTCCGTTTGAGACAATTAGGTTTTTCATGACGGTGGATTAGCGATCGTGCCAACGGTTCAACCGACTCGGACGCTCGGTCAGGAACAACAGATCGAGATCCTCGATCAGCGCACGCGCATCGCGCGCCGGAACGTTGGACACAGCTCGATAGTGTTCCGTCGACGATTGCGTCAGTGTCTGTTCCGTGGCATGGGGATAATTCCACACAACGGTGGACCGCGGAGCTCGCGTGAACGCCGTGCAACCGGAAAGAACCAGCAGCAGGCAAACGCCGACGACGCATCGAGTCAAATGTGACATGACCAGACCCTCAAGGTGCTCCCCCGGCGCTTGCAACCTTCCGGGGATTTTTCCTCTATTCCACCGCGCCGGGCATGATAACCGCTGGATCGCCCGGGTCAACACGGGTTGGTCGGGGTGTGTGACGGGGGTCCGTGACACTTCCGCCGGCACCCATCCGAGCCCCACGCGTAAGCGCGGGGTTTCA
>JADFOB010000130.1 GCA_022563055.1 Planctomycetota bacterium | reverse complement strand
CTGTGGAGCAGATGATTGCCAACACGAGTCAGGGCAGCCAGGGCGTCGGGGAGGACAGCCTCGGTCAACGCGTCGAACAGGCCCAGTTCATCTCGGGCAACCTGCGTCGCCGCCTCGATGTTCTCGAACTCCTGGTCAAAGAGACGAAGTTGCGCACTCGTTCGGGCGTACCAAACGATCACCACAACCGTCGACACGGTCGCTGCAATCGCGGTGAGCAGGAACCCAAGCATGCGGGCAGACGCGCTTAGGGCGATGGCGGATTCAATCCATCCGCCGACGGTGGAACCCGGCGCAGCCATCAGGATACCCCAGCCGATCCAGGCAAGGGCGGCGAGTTCCACAAAGACGACCGCCAGCACCATCAGCGGTCGACGGCGCCTCTTGACCAGAGCGATTCGCCGCAAGACCGCGGCTCGCCGGTCGGCAAACCGCATCTCTTGACCGACCCCGGCGCCCGCATCGTCGATGTGCGCATCTTCGTTGTGGCCAGGCCCCGTCGCCGACTCCTCGCCCAGAAGATGAGTCAAACGCCGGCTGTAAAGGTCCGCCAGATCGCGTACCTTGTCGAACTCGGCCAGACCATCGTCAAACGAATGAACAGCCGCGGCTGTGCTCTGCAGCGCAGCCGTGTCAACATCGCCCCCGATCGTCTTGGACGCATCACCGGCCACCGCTAGCCCGACCATGATCTGCTCTGTGCGTCCACGCCACTGGGCATAGTTGGTTCGCAGCGTAGTCTCGACGAACTGCTCACTGGCTTGGACGAAGGCAATGGCTGCCTTTGCGATCCCATCGGCCCGCGCCGCCAGCTCATCGCGCTGGGCATCAGCCAAGCGAGCAGCCTCCAGCTTGGCATCGCACTCTGCTTCCAGGCGTCCGAGCTGTGCCCGGTCCAGCGTAATCTCCGCGACCTGCCCCCTCGTTTCTCTGATCTGATCCTCGATGCCTTGAATCTGCTCCCGAACGTCGGCAGACTCCGTCTCAAGCTCCGTCGCCACAACTTCGAGTTTATCCACGCCGATCAGCGCCTTGACGGTGGCACTCTTGGCGTGGGGAACCTCCATCTCCCGCTGAGCCAGGTAGAAGCTGTCGATGAAGCTCTTGTAGGTAAACCCGCCCACCTCCCCGATGGCCTTCGCCACGGGCTCGAAACCCTCAGCCACGGGTTGCTTCTCGCCGACAAGATGCAGACGCGCCGTGTGCTTCCCATTGTTGTCAATGCGGCGCACAACCACGTAACTTTTGCTGTCCTTGCCTGTGAACTCCAGAGCCACCGATCCGCGAAACTCGCCCCAACGAATGGCCTTGGTGATCTGATCCGGAGGGATGGAGAAGGTGCGGCCAAACAGCGCAAAGCAGATGGTCTCACCGATGGCGGTCTTGCCGGCCTCGTTTCGCCCCGCGACCGCGATCTGACCCTGCAACGGAAGATCCGTGAGTTGGAGCTTCCGGTATTTCAAGATGTTCTCAGCCAGGATGCGTTTTAGAATCATCGTTGAGCGTCCGTCCTTTCGCCGCGCAGCCTCCGCAGCACGAGATCGACAGCCTCGCGATCGACGGCGTCGTTGATACCGGGATCGGCGTTGCGTGCCCGTTCGAGCTCCAGGCGGCTGAACTCTTGGAACTCCTCGACGGGGCTTCGGAGATGGAACTCTTCAACGAACCAGTTATCGGTCGACGTGCTCATAGGCGCCTCCATGCGTCTGCGTACATGCGCTGACCTCGCGCAACATCCTGTCGCGCAGTCGATCCATTCTTTCGGCGCTCTGGGCCGAAAGTCCGGACAAGCGCATCCGGGGTGCACCGGTATCGGCACACCACGACATAAAGGTGATCGGCCAAACGCCGCCTGCGCCAGCACCAATTCTCAGCACTGGGACACGTCTGCACGGTGGTTTCGGGGAGAATGGGGACCGGAAAAACGCTCTACGTCACGCGTAGCCGCGTTTGCAGCTCCTGTTTGATCCGCTGCATGATCGACTCGCGGTCCAGCGAATCGAGGATGTGCTGGATGACGGTCTTGGGACCGGCCGGCCCCCACGACGCGCCGTTGCGAAGGTAAACCTTGGTCGCTTCACCAATCACTCGTGAAGAGTATCCGGCTGCGAAGGCCTGAACGGGGGCCACGGCGGCGTAAGCGGCCAAGCTCGCCCCACCGGTGAACAAAGATGTTGCGGCGAAGAAGCTCTTGGCCATCCCGATCAGAAAGTGCGTCCCGACCTCCGTAGCGGTAAACACACCGGCCATTTTCCCGATCTCGATGACCAGTTTTCCCACGCCCACGCGGGTCATGGGAATTCCGTAGAGCTTTGCCAGAGCGAAGACCAGAGCGATATCAGTTCCGATGCCGCCCGCGACGTCGGCGAAGGCCACGGGATTGCACGCCACCGCAACGGCTTTGGTCACCGTGAACCGCCAGATGAGCTTGTCCGCAGCCTCGTCGCGCAACTCGAGCTTCCGCCGCACAATCTGCTCGTGCATATCGCTTGCGTAGAGCATCGTGTTGAGCGCCGTGAGCGCCTGCCCTTCGCGCTCCAAGGTGTCGAGTATCTTGATTTTGAGGGCAACGATGATGGGCTCGGGCGTTTCCCACCGCTCAGTGGTGTTGCCGGCTGCATCGCGCGTGATCACCTTGACCGGTCGAGGCTTGCCCGCCGCCAGGACAACGTCGTCCGGTTTGAGCAGTTCACGCACGCGCTCGTTGCGAATCTTTCGGTAGATCTTGTCGCGATCCACGTCGGAGTAGAGGTCGATCATGTTGAAGACGAGGATGATGGGCTTGTTGGCTTCCCGCAGCTCCGCCAGCGCGGCGAGTTCGGGGCGCAGCATGTCGCCCGAGACGACAAAGAGCAGCAGATCAGCCCGGCGGGCAACGCGCTGGGCAAGCCCGGCTCGCTCCTCGCCCCCGATCTCATTCAATCCCGGCGTATCAATCAGTTCGACGGTCGGACCCGTGTCGCTCGATTCGGTGAACGTGAGGATCTCGCGGTCGCCCACCGCCTCCCGGTTGAGCGTCCACGGAGCCGACTGCTGCCCGAGCGTCGTTCCATGGGTGGCTCCCGTCTCGAAGACCTCCCGTCCCAGCAGCGCGTTGAGCAACGCCGACTTTCCACGCGAGACCATTCCGAACGCGGCAATGTGGATCACACCGCGTTCGAGCTTCTCCATCATCTCTCCAACGTCACGAATCTGGTCGGCGAACTTCTCCCTGTCGCCCTCTTCGAGATTCAACGACGCCATCACCTCGGCAAGACTCGTCTTGACCTGTTCGAGGATGACTTCGCGCGATTGTGTCAAGTCGTCGTTCGTCATGGTGCGTTCTGAGCGTCGCTCCGATCGTCGCCCCGCGTGTCGCTCTTGAATACGCGCCGGGCAGCCTCTTTGACGAAGCGGGTGATGAATTCGCTCTGCCCCTCGAGGTTAAAACGCCTCTCGATCGCGCCTTGCATGCCGCCCTCTCCCCAGTCCTGATCCTGTGCGAAGTAGTCGATGAACGCTTGCCCGCTCAGCCGCGTCAAGTAGGCACCGG
The DNA here is from genome assembly GCA_022563055.1 of Planctomycetota bacterium. Next base: position 1,492 of record JADFOB010000130.1, on the reverse strand, counting down.
CGACAGCCTCTATCGCACCACCGGCTACAAACCCCACAACCGACGCCTTGAGCGCCTTGCCAAGAAGGTTCGTCGTGACGGTTACGACGCCCATCTTGAGCATGATCTGTCCCAACTCGCCGGCCATTCGCTTGGCGGCATCCACGGTCACCGGTGCGGAAAAGGTCCGGGCAATCTCGGTGATCATCTGAAAGTTGACCGCCGCCGCCGCCAGCGCTCCGAGCCCCGGAACGGGATTGACGAACATCACCGCCGCCGTGGTCCACTGGAAACGCGTAACGATAGCCAGCGCGCGCTGAGCCCTGGCCTGGTGAATGCTGTCGCGCGCTTTTTGAGAGACTTGCTTCGCACGCAGCAAAATGTTCGCCGCCAGAAGCGTCTTGCCATCCTCGCGGAGTATGGCTGCGATTCGGTCGGCGAGTTCACCCATCCGGCGATCGGGCTTGTGGGTCCGATCCTCATTCTCACCGGAGGCATCGCGCACAGCCACGGGAGCAGGGTCGGCTGCACAGACGAGCACGTCGTCGGGCTTGACCAAACCTTCCACGCGCTCGCACAGTCGAGTCTTGATGGCTGCGACATCCTCGGGTGGATAGAGATCGCGTTTGTTAAGCACCAGAAGAGATCGCTTGCCGAGCCTGGCAAGAGAGGCCAGCGGTTGAAACTCAATATCCCGTAGATCCTGATCCACAACGAAGAGCAGCAGATCGGCGCCGGTAGCCAGCTCGCGCGCTTGCTCCTCGCGGATGACGCCGCCCTCGCCGATCTCCGAAAGTCCGGGTGTATCGACAAGGCGCAATCGGCCGTCGCTAAACCCGTCGATCGTGTAGGTATGCTCTGCTCCCGCCTGGGTTGTTCCGACGGCTGGGTCCGTGATCCCGGTGTCGCGTCCGAGCAGGGCGTTGATGATCGAGGTCTTGCCGGCGGAGCCCGTGCCGAAGACAACGATGGTATACCGTGTGTCGCTCAGATCATCCGCGATCGACTCGACTTCATCGGATAGTGCCCGACGAGCCACTTCGTCAACGACCAACTCGATCTGCTTTCTGGCTGCTTCGACACTCTGACCCGCCGCCTGCCCTGGGTCCGAAGCGATCTTTGCATCGGGCTTGGATCGACGTTCGGATCGGATCGCTATCCAAAGGAAACGAAGACCAAACCACAAGACGCCAAACAGGGTCGCCAGAAGCAGGATCAGCACGATGCCGGCCAGGGCCTCGGAAACCACAGCGAGCCGATCGTACAGCTCGTTGATCGACGAGAGCACCCAGCCCAGCAGCGCCAGCCCCACGACCGCCAGCAGAGCCCCAAACCAGGCGTTGAACGTTGGATTGAGCGTCTTGGACTTCATTCGACATTTACCGCAGCGCCTCAGAGCGTACCGTAACGCCCTTTGCCTCACAATTCGGCTACTGGCGGCGGATATTGGCGGGTCTGCGGGTGCCCCATCCTTATACCCCCCCCCAGGTTAGTTATTGACCAGCCGCGCCGC
>JADFOB010000129.1 GCA_022563055.1 Planctomycetota bacterium | reverse complement strand
GATGTTATAGCGCGGTACGAGCTGGGGTACTTCGGACAGCTCGAACATCTCCGCGACAACATCGGCGGGTGAACTCAGCGTGAATCGACCGCACATGGCTGGATCCTCGTGACGCGACGGCCGCATATCCAGAGAAAGTACCACAGAGACACAGAGGCCCAGAGAGGAGAGAAAAAAGCAGGCAACAGGCAAGGGGAGGAGCCTCTCATGCCTCTTGCCTCCTGGACTTCCTCCCGCCTCGCCACCTTTTCTTCTCTGTGCCTCTGAGTCTCTGTGGTGATAGATCCGGCGTACTACGCGTCCGCACGTGCGACGCGGAGCGCCTCCTCGAGGGTCGTGACACCTTCGCGGACTTTGGCGATCGCGTCGTCGCGTAGCAGGATCGCCCCGTGCTCGGCGGCGTATCGGGTCATCCGTTCCGTCGTCTCCTTCTCCATCACCATCAGCGACAGACCTGCATCAAAGGGGACGAACTCGAAAACGCCCGCCCGGTCGAAGTAGCCGCTGCGAAGGCATCGCGAGCAGCCCACACCGCGATAGATCTCGACATTGGTCCGGTCGGCCGGAATGCCCATGATCTTGCGTTCCGTCTCGTTGGGCTCATACCCGCGCTTACAGTTCGTGCAGATCTTGCGGACCAGACGCTGGGCCATCACGCCGATCAGAGCGCTGGCTACCAGATAGGGTTCACAGCCCATGTCGAGCAATCGTGTCACCGCCCCGACGGCGGAGTTCGTATGGAGGGTGGCGAAGACGAGGTGTCCGGTCAGCGAGGCTTCAAGTGCCAGATGAGCGGTCTCCTCGTCACGAATCTCGCCCACCATGATGACGTCGGGATCGTGGCGCAGGATGCTCCTCAGGGCGAGGGCGAATGAGACGCCGTACTCAGCGTCCACGGGCACCTGGTTGACCCCGGCGATATTATACTCGACCGGATCCTCGATCGTGATGATGTGCTTGTCGACGGTGTTGATCTGTTGCAGGGCGCCATAGAGGGTGGTGGATTTCCCGCTTCCGGTCGGCCCGGTCAGCAGAAAGATACCGTGCGTACGGTGAATCAACCGCTCGACCGCCTGGCGGATTTCGATCCCCATCCCCAGGTTCTCGAGTGTCAGGCGCGACCGCTCTTGCGAGAGCAGGCGCAACGTCATCCGCTCACCGTTGGAAGCCGGGATGACGGCGACGCGAATGTCGATTTCCTGGTCGAAGCTCCGGTGGGAAAACCGGCCGTCCTGGGGCTTGCGGCGCTCGGTGATGTCGAGCTTGGCCAGAACCTTGACGCGGGAGATCATCGCCGAGGCGGCATCCAGCGGGTAAGCGCGAGCCTCGATCAGTCGACCGTCAATGCGGAGGCGTATGCGAAGGCGGTCCGCCTCCGGTTCGATGTGGATGTCGCTCGCGCGCCGGTCGACCGCTTCATCAATGATGCTGTCGAACTGCTCGACCATGTTGAGACCGGTGGCCGAGGCGGGCGCGACGGAGGTTGCGATGGGCCCCGAGCTTGCGATGCGCGCTCCTTGCGCCCGCGCCTGACCATAGATCTCCTCGATGACTTCGATGATCTGGTAGCGAGCGCTGACGACGTACTGGATCGGTCGCTCGAACCGGGCACAGAGCGCCGCATGGACCGACGGGTCAAACGGATCGGCGACAGCGGCGACGAGCTGGCCGGAGACCTCGCCGAACAACAGGCAGTTCTTACGGCGCGCGACGTTCTCTTCGAGCGTCAGCACCCAGGCACGGTTCGGCGAGCGGCGCGTCAGGTCGAGGAAACGCAGACCCTTGAGATCCGCGTAAGTCTGAGCGAGGTCGGTCTCACTAACGATGTCGTTGGCTTGAAGGACATCCAGCAAAGGCAGGCCCAGCAGCTCCGATTCCCGCCGGGCCGACGCGAGCCCCACGGGTGTAATCGAACCGTCGCCCAGGAGCTTCAAGACGATTCTCTGTTCAGCAGCCTCAGCGGCAATCATGGCTCATACTCGGTAGGCGTTCTTCGGCGATCTACGGGCGCCACGGGGGACGGCCGCTACTTCTTCACCGGGCGGCTATGGCGCTGCGGGCGGTTGCGGCGTCAACCGCGGGCGATCACCAACACCAGCGCGTCGTCATCGGGCTGCGCGCCGGCGAGATGCGTCGTCCATGCGTTTCCGATCTTCGCCAAGATCTCCTCCGCCGCCACGAACGCGTCTCGATCCAGCAGAATCTCGTGCAGGCGTTGATCACCCATCGGCTCACCGGAGGAACTCCCCGCCTCCGTCAGCCCATCGGTGTGGCAGATGACGCGATAACTCTCGGGCAGATCGACGCGCGTCACTTCGTACAGGTAATCCGGATCAACACCTAAAACGAGCGCCGGCTGATCCAACGTGACAAGCCGCCCGGCGCCCACCATCAACAGCGGCGGCATCCCGCCGGCGTTAATGTAGGCGAGCTTCCCAGCGTACATATCGATCCCGACATAGGTGCAGGGCAGAATCTGGCGCGACGGCAGTTGGGCCATCATCTGATTGATACTGTTGAAGATCTCCGCCGGGTCCATCAATCCGTCATCCGACACGGATAACGCCGCACGGATGGCTGTTCGAATCGCGCTGGCCTGCGTGATCCCGCTCATGCCGTGCCCGCCACCGTCGATGACCAGGGCACAGCATCGCTGCTCGTCGATGTGGAGCACGTCGGCGAAGTCCCCGCAGCGCGCTCGACCGGGATGACACTTGAAGGCCACATCGAACGCGTCGCTTGATTGCACCGATGTGGTCAGCGCGGTCTGAACGCGCCGGATCGTCGTCATCCAGGCAGCGCCTTCGCGAACCGCGGAGCGGGCGAGCTTGCGCGATGATTCCGCAATCTGTGCGCCGACGTGGGCACCGGCGGCGGCGGCATACTGCAGCGCGGAGCTGGGAAAGGGCTTCTTCGACACGGGTCGGTCGACGTAAAGGAGCCCGATCACGTCACCACGGTAGGACAAGGGCGTGACAATCGCCGTCGCGGCGTACCCGAGCGTCATCTTGAGCTGTCCCGCCGTCTGCGGGTAGCGACCGGCAGCGCCCTGCAAGATAGGCGCATAGAGAAACGACTGACTCACCGGCACGAGTGATCCGCCCGGCGGCTTCTTCAAACCGCGATGAGCCAGCGGCAGTAGCGCCATCTTCTCCTCGCCGCGCAGGGCGACAAGACCACGCTCGCCCTGTAGATCCATGATGATCTGTCCCAGAGCGGCACCGGCGATGTCTTCCAACCGCGCGGTGAGCGGTTGATCGCCCAGAAGCTGCGACAACTGCTCTATCTGTGCCACGGTAAGCGATAGAGGCGCCTTGGCTTTAATCCAGTCACAATGGGGCGGCTCTTTGCGATCGGGCGAAAGGAAGTCCAGGTCGATCTTCTCCGAGTCGGTGCTGTCGTCCAGATACTCGAGGACATGGTCCCCGACGCGGATGATGTCACCGGAGGTAAGCAGCGTCTCGGTGATGAGTTCGCCGTTGACGTAGGTCTTGTTCCGGCTACCCAGATCGCGGATTCTGAACCGCCCTTCCCGCTCCAGGTCGATGCGCACGTGCTCGCGCGAGATCATGTCGTCGGCGAACGTAAGCTGGCAGGAGTCGGCACGGCCAATGACGAAATGCTCGGCGTCCATCGTCCGGGTTTGGAGCCGGCCCGCATCGTCGAGATAGCGAAGGATCGCCATGACGCAAACTATATTCGCCGAATCTCTCTTGGCAACCCGCTCCACAACGCCCCGCCCGGCGCGGACCCGTGACAGAATCGGCGGCCCACTGGTCGGGGCATCAGAAGGGGCGCCAACATGGATGCACCACGCAATCAGAGCCCCGAGCGTCAGCGAGCGGGTTCTCTGGCGCGACGCCGGCATCGGAGATACCCCGCGCTTACGCTTGGGGCTCTGATGAGCCAGGTAGGGCAGGTCGTTGGTTCGCCGGAGGCGGAGCGTTGACCTGCCTTTACCATCCCGCGTTTAGCCCGGGGGAATGCTAGGGTACGGCAGCGGGATAGTGAAGGCAGGTGAATCACCTGCCCTACGCAACTTCGCGGAAGGAGCTTGATAATGAGATGGATGCTCTGTTTCTTGATGCCAACGGTCTTGTCCGTCGTTTGTGTCGGATGTGACTGCAGTGGATCCGCGGGCGCGCCGAAACGCGGCGAGTCGCGCCCACCTGAAACGAATGTACAGCCGACCTCATCTGATGGAGTTTCGCCAATGGTCCGGGTGGAGTGCAATCTCTCTCTTACGCGCACGAACGAAAGAATCGTCGCGGAACTAGATTTCAAGAACGCGTCCGAGATTCCGGTCGGAATTCCTCACTGGGTTCTTATTGCGGATGGCCAGATGACTTGGAGCGCGTTCGAAGTTGCACGTGGTGTTACCGACATTCCGTATCGGGGCGTGATGATAAAGAGAAAACCACCTACGGACGCAGATAGGATTATTCTTAGCGTGGGAGGTACGTACTCGTCACGGGCAACAATCTCCGAGAGTTATGACTTTACGGAACCGGGGCGGTATCGCGTGCAGTACAGTGCGTTGGTCCTTGGCCAAGGTAGCGTGGAGTACTTCAAAATACTCTCGAACACGGCAGAGCTGACCGTACCGTAATACTCCGTGGCGGGCAGCTGGCACGGTCCACGCTTGCCAGGCAGACGAACAGCCAGGTAGGGCAGGTCGTTGGTTCGCCGGAGGCGGAGCGTTGACCTGCCTTTACCATCCGGCGTCGAGTGGAGGGAATGTCAAAGGTGCGGCAATGGGATAGTGAAGGCAGGTGAATCACCTGCCCTACGCGACTCGACAAGATCGTGGGCACGCCCATGCGGCTGCTGTGCTATGACCTCCGCGACGACGGCTGATCACTCTGCGCTGCTCGCTCTGACGTATCAACGTGCTCGCTTGGCCGTTATGATCGGATGGGAGACGGATCAAGGTCCCATTGCTTCGCGGGAGGCACCGCCATGGCCGATCAGCAGTCAACACCCGAACCGCCCGAGCCTGGGCCGTCGTCTAAACCCGAGCCGCGCCG
>JADFOB010000128.1 GCA_022563055.1 Planctomycetota bacterium | reverse complement strand
AGGCCCACGAGTTCGAAGTACTTGCCCGTGGCGGTGCAGAGCTCGGCGATGTTGACGCCGACGAAGTTGCCGAGGCTTGCAATCTCCTCCTCCTGGTCGAAGAGCGTCTCGCGGCGTTTGAGCAGGTCGTCGATGTTGAGCTCTCCGATTGCGAATTCTTGCAGGCCACGTGAAAAATCTTCCTGAAACCGGCTAAGGTTGCCGATCAGCTCTTCTCGACTGGCACCGAGCGTATCAATGCGGATGAACGGTTCGAGCGTGTCGGCATACATCAGGCTCTTGCGTGCCACGATGGCCTGCCTGAATCGATCGATGCTCGCCCGTGCCTGGCGTTCCAGGCTGTCGGTCACGCGCGGATCGACGGCGCTGACTTCCAGACCGGCCGAGATGGACCAGTCGGTGTTACCGCTGGAGGCACTGCTGTCGCGCAATCGCCCCTGACCCTCCACCAGCAGCGTCACATCCCATTGGCCGCGCTGCGCCAGATCCAGTTGAACCTCCGCGTTGCGCATGGCGTTTTGCAGCGTCGCGATCTCCGGGTCGGTTTCGATGGCCATGCGAAGCAGCTCGTCGTGCGCGATCCCGGTAAAGGGATTGAACGGCTCCTCGTCGAGGTTCAGTTCGATCTCATAGGGAATCCCACCAAGGTACTTGAGTCGGGCGACGTCCACGTGGAACCGCCCGGTGAGGTTGCGAACTTCCGCACTGACGCGGGCCAACTCCGCCTCGACACGGCTCCGATCGGTTGCACGCTTGCTCGACTCGGATGAATCGAGCTGCTCGGCGAGCGACAGCAGGTCGCTCTTCCATCGCTCGGCGGCGCTGATCTGCTCGCGCAACTCCAACACGCGATAGAAACGTCTCAGCGCCGATTCCAAACCCATCCGGGTCAGCCTGATGTAATTGAGCTGGGCGTCGTTCAACTCGTTCTGGCGGAAGATGTCCTCGCTGGAACGCTCCAACTTCTCCCGCGATCCACCCAGCGGATAGCGCACGCTCGCCGAGACGAACGGCTGACTGGCAAACTCGCGGTCCTGGGTGCCGGTGTCCAGACCGGCGTCGAGGCTTAGCTCGGTCGTGTCGAAGAAGAGTTTGTCCACGCCGATCTCGAGGTTGTGCTCGCTCGCGCGCGCGCCGATCCGGTCTCCGCTTTCCGTATCGAATGAGCGCGATTCATTGAATGAGTTGGTGATGCGCAGGTGAGGCGTCAGCGCGTCGCGGGACGTATAGAAGAAATCGTAACGAGCTTCCTCGGACTTGAACGCCTGGAAGCTCGAGGCAACATCCGGTTGGTGGTTAAACGCGAGCCAGATCAGCGATCTCGCGGTGAGCCTGAGAACACCGTTCTCGTCGAGAAAGTCGCGGAGTCCCTCGTCCGTATCCATCACAGCCAGGTTCGGAACCGGAAGATCCACGCCGTTATTGACTCGTGCAGAGGGCATCGTGCTCTTGCAGGCCGTCAGTAGCAGCGGCGAGAGCAGGATGACCGCCGCCACGGCCCGTGAACCGCCTGTCAATAGAGCGTTCCTTGTTCTCATGTAGCGGCCGCCCCCCGTGGCGGCCGTAGGACGCCATTGCCCTTGGGCTTGGCGGTTGCAAGAAAAACCGCTATGCGAAAACGGAGAAGGCTGCATGGATGAGGGTTCGTTCATCATCATTTCTGTCGTCAGTTTCATCGTCTATGGGGTCGTGTGGACAACACCCTGTGGGCGGGTGCTCGCCGTGGTTTACAAGATCAGTGTAGTCTGCCGCCGCGGAAGATCGCCCAGCTCAGGCCCAGACCCAAAACGCCGGCGATCAGATAGCCCGCAATCCCGAAGTATTGGACCGGAATCTCGAAGATCGTGAGCTTCGTGGCTGCGCTGACCACGACGGAACTGCCCACAATGATCGCGGCGATCACGATGGCGAAGGACAAGCGATTGCTCGAGCGGTCCATCTCGGTAATGAGGTGGTCGATCTTCTCATGTCGAACGTTGAGTTGCAGCGACCCCGACGCCAAGCGCCGCAAGGTCTCGCGGATCTGTCGCGGCGCCTTACGCACGATGTTGACCAGATCCCACCCCAACAGGGTCGCAGCGCGCACCGTATAGGCCGGTGAAAACCGCTCGCGCAAGGCTCGTTTGAGGTATGGCTTGAGTTGCCCGACCAGATCGTACTCGGGGTCGATACTCGCCATCACGCCGGCGGCTGTCCCCAGCGCCTTGAGCAACTGTGTCATCTCCCGGGGAATGACAACGTCGTGGCGGCGCGCCAAGTCGGTAAACTCGGTTAGCAGCGTCGTCAGATCGAGCCGCTTGATCGGCAGGCCGTAATACTTGTCCCGAAGCATCTGGAGAGCACGCTGCAACTGGCGCCGATCCGTTTTCGGACCGACCGCGTCCATGTCAGCCAGCGAACTGACCATCAGCTCCATTTCATTGTTGACGGCTGCGAAGACCAGAACGACCAGTTCGGTGATGAATTCATTGGAGACGGTACCGACCTGCCCGAAGTCGATGAGCCCGATGGTCGCGGGTGGGTCGATCAGGATGTTGCCGGGGTGCGGGTCGGCGTGGAAGATGCCGAGCTCGAAAATCTGTTTGAGGTAGCAGTCCGCGAGTCGGCGCACGACCAGGCGGCGATTGATCTTGGTGGCACCTTCCGGTTCACCGAGCAGGGTAGCCACGTTGGTGCCCGGCAGCTCCTCGAGCGTCAACATGCGAGGCCCGCAGTAATCCCAGTAAACCTGCGGAATGCGGATGCCGTCGTCGCCGCTAAAACCGGCTGCGAAACGAGCGGTAGCGGCGGCCTCGTTAATGTAGTCCAGCTCGAGAGTCAACATCTGCTCGAGTTCGAGTACGAGCACGGACGGTTGAAACGCTCGAAGCTCGGGTACCAGGCTCTCGAGCGACGACGCCAGCCATGTAAGAAGCTGAATGTCGAGCCGGATCACCTGCTCGATCCCCGGACGACGGACCTTCACCACGACGTCGGTGCCATCGTGGACGCGAGCACGGTAGACCTGCCCGATGGATCCGCTGGCGAATGGCGCGTCGTCCATCCGGAGGAAACACTCGTCAATCGGCTTACCGAGTTCCTCGGTGATGATGGTCATGGCTGTTGAAGTGTCAAAGGGTGGCACTTCATCCTGGAGCTTTCGCAGCTCGCTGAGCACCTCGGGAGGCACGATGTCAGCGCGCGTGCTGACGAGCTGGCCGAACTTGATGAAGGTCGGACCCAGCTCGGCGCAGACCATGGCCAGACGTCTTCCGATCGCCGACGCTCCCTCGTCCGCCGGCGCGGCCCTTCCGGACCGGCGCAACATCCGCACCGGAAGGAACCGCGTGAGGTCCATCCGTGCGACAACGTGCCCGAAGCCGTGCTGCGTGAGCGTCTGGACAACCTGGCGAAGCCGGTTGAGCCCGCGAACGCTGCGCGTGAACTGAAGGGGCGTCATGGCCGATAGCGTCGCTACTTGGCGGTTGGGCGTCAAACGGACCGACGGCGGGTGTGTTCGAGGACAGTCGAGCTGTCAGCCGTCAGCTATCAGCTATCAGCGGAAACATGCAGGGCAGGTCGTTGGTCGGGCTAAGGCTGAGCATTGACCTGCGATTGGATGGGTGGCCCAAGTCTTTCAGACTTGGGGGCTCGATTCGATCGGGTTACGACGGGGAACAAGCAGCTCGGTCTCCGCCCGGAGGCAATCGTGACCCCAGGTTCAAAGAACCTGGGCCACCCACCAGGGTCACACCGCCACGGGCGACCATGAGAACAACTGAACGTAACCTGTTTTGTGGCAACACATTACGACATCGCGCCGCTTGCTCCGGGTGCAAGCTGACGGCTGAGAACCGGACCCAAGAAGCGAGCGTGTCGCATCCGGATGGCACGCGGCTTGGGTTATTGGAACCTTTAGCCGGGAAAACTTCGCGCCAGACCTCGCGGGTCGCGACTCCTAGTATTAGCAGGGTCGTATTCCCTGACGTGTTTGGCAATTGCGCCCGTTGGGCGGCAGGTTTCGGCAGCGTGGCTGTCCTGCGTCTTATGGTCGTGTGAACTACCTGATCTTTGCGGAGTTGATGTGATGAAACGGGTATTGACTGCGGTATTGGGTTTGTGCATCGGTGGAGCGTCGGCGTTGGGCGCCACGGTTCTGAACGTAAGTGTGGAAACCTCCGGCGGATCGAACTCCACCACGGTTGGAGCCGGCGGCAGCGTCGACTATCAGATCGTCGGAGAGCTTGGGGCGGGCGTGGCTGACAACAACGGATTGGCGCTCGTCGGCTTTGATCTGGAGCTGGTCGGTACACCCGACGCAGGTCCGCTGCCAGCCGCGGACGCGCCAAGCAGCGGCTCGATGACCGCCTTCGTCAAGCCCGACGGCATCACCAACCCCGACGGCTACGGCGGCACGTTGATTGGGAATGTCCGGACCCAGGTCGGTGGTGGACAAAACACGATCAACAACGTGTTCGCTTGCAGCATCGACTCAGACTGCCCCGGCGACACGAACACGTGCGATGGCGGCTTCTGCTCCCAGTCGGCTTCGTTCCCGGTTGGGGCTGTGGAGACGGGGATCGCTTGGCCCGGTTCGCCGCAGATTCTCGTGACAGGCTCGCTGACGATTCCAGCCGGTGCCCCCGACGGTACGGTCTACACACTGGTTCTGTCCAACCTCTTCGCCAATGTGATTCTGGCGGGCGAGAACGGCACCGGACTCCACGGCTTCCACAAGGCGACCAACGTTCTGGACGGCGGTGCGAATACACCGCTGACGATCACGGTCGAGAGCGGAACCTGCGAGATGTCCGGTTCCTTGAACTGCGAGATCGATGCGCGCAAACCGCATGACCTCCTTAATGCCGCGCAGTGCAACGGTGCTGCGGGTGTTTGCGGTTGGCAGACGATGACGCTGACATTCGTTTGCTCCGGGACGGCCACACCGCCGACCCAGGTAGCCGACTATTCGATCAGTTCCGGGACCGCGGTGATTGACATCGTGGATGTGGTGGTCAATACAGCCACCGTCACGTTCGTGAACCCGATGGCCC
>JADFOB010000127.1 GCA_022563055.1 Planctomycetota bacterium | reverse complement strand
GCGAAGAGCCCGAGCCCGGCGACAACCGTCGTTATCCCCACCAACGTCTTGTTCATGCCGTTCATAGCCGCTACCTCCAAGAGAACCACCCGCCGAAACCGGCAATACGCCTACGCGCGCAGCATATCGAACAAATATACCACCACGCACAAGAATAGGTTGAACAGATTCCGGGAAATCTTTACGAAAGGGCGCTCGCGGAAAGATTGACGGCCAACCAATCGCTCTCGGCGGCACGCCCGGCGTCGCATGAAAATGCCAGTGACAATGGTAGAACTATGTCGTCGCCTTTCTTACCGAGAACGGGGCGGGGCAGCGCGTGGCTATGCTTTGTGGCACCGGGATGTGGCCGGCGAAGAAACCCGGTTGGGAACCTCGCCCTCGCAGAACCAAACTTCGGTACTGAGCAAGGCTGTGAAAGAACCACAAAGACCCCGAAACGCTAAGAGCGTGTGTGAGAAGGGGCTTTTCAGAACCGCACCCGTAAGGAAGCGGCCTTTTGTCGCGGGGACAATGCTCCCTCACGGTCGCGGTTCGGAATGCTCGCAGTCGTTCTCACACACGTTCTAATAAGATGTCGAAGGTCAAGCGTTTCGACGTTTCGACGTTTTGACGTTTTGACGTTTCGACGTTTGATTGACACTCCCCGATCCGCATCTATACTCGCCTCGTCGCGGAGAGCTTAGGAACCTGAGGCGCGGAACCTTCGGGCTTTCCGTACGACTGATTCTCTTCCCTACAGGTCCGTCCCCGTATGCTGAACCCGCCAAGGCTGGGCGTAGGCGTCGCACTCGCTATCTTGGCCGCCGGCGCGGTTGGGCAGGGTCCGGCGCCGATCGCTGATCGGGTCGAGCGGGCGTTGCTCCCCAGCGGTATCTCGGAGCTGGGCGTCGCACTCGACGGGGAACTCGTCTATCTCTTTCAGGACGAGGATGGCACCGACGCCGCCCACTATCTTGGTGGCTTTGAGCTCCGACAGGGTGACCGCCGCTGGGAAACGCTCAAGAGCCGCGAGGCGGTCGTCTGGATTACGCATCGCGAGTACATGGGTCGCCCCTACCGTCACCTGGAGATTCTCCTGTGGCGCGACGCTGAGATCAGGGAACTCGGCGGAACGACGACGGCTGGTCCCGCCCTTTTCGTCACGCTCAATACGTTCGGCAATATCACCACGAGTGTGGACGATCTCGCCTTCCAGTCGTCCGCCGACCGCAATGTTTACCGCGAAGGCAACGCGATACGCAAGGCTGTCGGTGGCGCGAAGCTCTATCCTTCCGACGAGGACATCTCTCTAAGAGTGCTCGACACGAGCGGTCTGGCAAGCGAGGAACGTCCACCGAAGGTGCGCCTTCCGGTTCTGTTTCAATCATCCGGTGAATTCTCCATGCGACAGGTTGGCGACCGACAGCTCATCACGGTCGTCGGCGGCGCGTACCTGTCGCGCGGGGATCCTGCCTCCTCCGAGTTCCTCGAGATCCGGGCGGACTCCGTCGTCGTGTTCCTGCCGGTCTCGGAAGATGCGCCCAACGGCGAGACTTCCGGCGACGCCGGTTTGGGCGGGCGGACCGGCCGGGAGAGGAACGGCGAGGGTGTGCGCGCCGCTGGACGCCGCGGGTCTCGTGACAGGGGCGATCGTCAGGTCATGGCTGGGGCGTTGGGCGACACCGAGATCGAGGCGGTCTACCTCGAGGGTGACGTGCAGATGTCACAGGGGGCCATTTCCATCCGCGCGTCGCGGTTGTACTACGATTTCGTGCATGAGAAGGCGATTATTCTCGACGCTGTCGTACATGCCATGCTGGAGCAGCGTAACCTCCCGATCTACCTGCGAGCCGCTGAGGTGCGCCAGCTTTCCGCGAGCCACTTTGTCGCCACGGACGCCGTCCTCACCACGAGCGAGTTCTATACGCCCCACTACCACATTGGTGCTCGTCGCGTCGAGCTGATCGACCGCACGCCGATGGAACCGACGGGTCGCGCCGCCGGTGTTCGCGCGGGCAGCTTCCGGATCCGCGACGCCACGCTCAACCTACGCGGACACCCCGTCGCGTGGTGGCCCTACTTGCGAGGAAGCGTCGATACGAGCGAGACAGCCATTAAGAGCCTCCGCCTTGGTTTCAGCAACGATTTCGGAATGGAGCTCGAGACCAAGTGGCATCTGTTCAACGTCCTTGGGCTCCAAAAGCCGGACGGTGTCCGCGCGACGTTTAGCCTCGACTACTTCTCCGAGCGAGGCCCCGGCGCCGGAATCGATGTCAAGTATGAGCGGGACACCTATTTCGGCGTACATCGAAACTACGCGCTCTTCGACGACGGCGAGGACAACTTGGGTCGCAAACGGGAGGATCCCCCGGACCACGACACGCGCGGGCGAATCCTGCTGCGGCACCGCCATTATCTCGACGACGACTGGGAGCTGTCGCTCGAGCTTTCCTACATCTCCGACGAGAGCTTCCTGGAAGAGTTCTTCGAGTCCGAGTTTGACAACGACAAGGAGCAGGAGACGCTCCTCTACCTGAAGAAGCAGCGTGATCACTGGGCCTTTACGGCTACGGTGCAGACGCGCATTTTGGATTTCACCACGCAGACGGAGCGGTTTCCCGATCTGGGGTTTCACCTGGCGGGCGAGTCACTGGGCTCGTGGGGATCGTGGTTCAGCGAGAATCGGGTGGGCATCGTTCGGCGTCGAGCAGCCGTCCAGACATTCCGCGAACTGCTCCGCGATGGCCGGGCGGTGAGTTCCGGGGCTGTCATGCGCGTGGACAGCCGGCAGGAAGTGGATGTGCCGCTCGATCTGGGACCGATTCGGATCGTCCCGTTCGCTTCGGTTCGCGGGACAGCCTGGGATGACTCGCCGCACATGGGCGGTTTATCGCGTGGCTTTGCGACCGTCGGGATCCGTGGAAGTATGTACCTCTGGCGGGTCTACCCCGAGTTCCGATCGACGTTGTTCGATATCGACGGCGTGCGGCACATCATCAAACCGGACATTACAGCCTGGATCGCCCAGGCCAACCGCGACTCCGAGGATCTGTTTGAATTCGACGAAACGGTGGAGACAATCGACGAGGTGGATGGCTTTGAGCTGGGAATCCGCCAGCGATGGCAGACCAAACGAGGCGAAGGGGACAACCGGCGGAACGTGGACTTCCTAACGCTCGACGTCGAGCTGGGCTTCTTCAACGACGCCACCGGTCGTGCCCGGACGCGGGGGTTCACGTCGTTTAGCCGCCCGGAAAACAGCATCGCCGCGAACTATGTCAACTCATCGGTGACCTGGCGGGTCAATGACCGCACGGCCTTGCTGAGCGAGCTGAACTATGACGTCAACGACGGCGAGCTCGACATCTTCAACTTGTCGCTCGTCGTGGAGCGTCCGCCGCGTTTCAGCTATCTGGTCGGGTACCGATTTATCGGGGAGACCAATTCCAACCTGCTCGGATTCGATCTGAACTATCGGCTCACGGCGAAACACACGCTGGCGATCCGCGAGTTGTTCGATCTTCAGCGCGGGCGCACCTTGGACTTCACCATCGCTTTCATCCGGAAGTTCCCGCGCTGGTTCGGGGCGCTCTCGTTCGAACTCGATGACGCGGAAGACGATTTCGGCGTCTCCGTCAGCATCTGGCCCGAGGGTCTTCCCCAGGCTGCGCTGGGCTCTCGCCGATTCACCGGTCTTGCCGGTACGACACGAATTCAGAACGATTGATCGTTGAAGGATCGCCCGGATGGCGGACAACCGGTGAGCGCCATCGAGCGGCTACTTCCGCCTGTTGCGTCTCTTGGTGGTCTTTGCCGCGCTGCCTGGGCTCTTGGCTTTCTTCTTGGCGCTGGGAATCCGAGCGGTCGATCTGGCGCCGGTTTCCTTTTTCGACGTTGCGCGGGACTTGATCGCCGTTTTCGTTTTTGCTACGACTTTGCCCCTGCTGGTCGCCTTCGCCTTGACCTTAGGCTCTGCTTTGCCTTTAGCTTTGGCCTTCGTCTTGGCCTTGACCTTGGCCTTGTCTTTGTCTTTGGGCTTGTCCTTGTCCTTGGCCTTCGTCGGTGTCTTGGTCTTGCCCTTGGTTCCGCGTTTAGTCTTGCCCTTGGCTGCGACGGCATCGGGAAGCTTTGGGATCAAAATGGTGGGCGCCGGCACACGCGGTTTGGACCCGCTCTTGCGTGAGCGTTTGGCGGACTTGGTCTCCTTGGTGTTGGGCTGGACCATACCCGCAACCGCTTTGGCGTTCTTGGCCTGTTTAACCTTCTCGTCCGCCCCTACGATGCGCAGATTTGTGTAGTATCCATCATGCCGTACGCGCTCCAACTGGGCTTCGACATCCTCCCGTTCGATGGCCTTGAATAGCGTCAGGACAAGCCCGCTGGAGCGTGCAAGGAGCTTCCACTCAAAGGGGATGATCTCCTTGGCACCCAAGGGTCTCTTGACGACGGGTGGTATACCGGTCTGTCCGCCCCCGGCGGGAGTTCCGCTGTCGGTCTTGCTCTTTGCAACGTCCGACGGGGCAGCCTTGTGTGCAGCCGCCTTGATCGTCGTATCGGGCTTAGCGACCGTTGCCGTTTCTTTAGTGTTGGTCTTCTTGGTTGATGTCACGCCGAACTACCCTGGTCACAAGAGGATTGTTATCACGACCTGTCGACCCCTGCCAATCAAGGGGCTGCCCACCTTCCCGCGATCCGGAGCACCGCGTGGTACCGGTCCGTTTCCAACCGGCGGGACGGGATCGCTTAGCATAATCGCTTTCCGGTTGGGCCGCCAGAGCCCGTCGTCACAAGCGTCTGGACCGGATCGGTCGCGCGGCTATAATCTCCGCCGTGGGGGCCTTGCGAGCGCGGTGCTCGCGGCTCAACCCACCATCGCGCTCGTAGCTCAATGGATAGAGTAACTGGCTTCGAACCAGTAGGTTGGAGGTTCGAGTCCTCCCGGGCGCATTTCACTCGTCGGGCTCCAGGATCGACATGAAGGCCTTCTGCGGGATGGCGACGTTCCCGACCGTCTTCATCCGCTTCTTGCCCTCCTTCTGTTTCTCCAGGAGCTTGCGTTTTCGCGTGACGTCGCCGCCATAACACTTGGCTGTCACGTCCTTGCGAAACGGTTCGATCGTCTCGCG
>JADFOB010000126.1 GCA_022563055.1 Planctomycetota bacterium | reverse complement strand
GCGGCCAATCTCGATGAGCGCCAGAATCAGGTTCTCCAGAACTTCGGCGTGGGAAGCGGCTTCGTCCTGCTCCCGACAGATTCGCTCGGCCTGGGAAAACCGCTCGACGGCGACGGTGAACTGTAGTTGCACGTTGTGAATCAAGCCCAGTGCGTTGTTGACGTTGGCCACAAGGAGAGGCGGACAATCCTCGGTCCGACGCGCGAGTTCGCGGGCGTCCTCGAGATACCGCAAGGCCATGAACAGATCGCCGGGGGAATCGCTGCCGGCGGAGCGTTGGTCGACGTAGCGTCTGCTTCGATCCAAGTGGGCATTGCCCAGGTCGCACAGCGCTTGAACGCGACTCGCCCCGTCCTCGGCGGTTCGTTCGAGCAGCGTCTGGTAAACGCCGATCGCTTCATCCATCTCCCCCACTGATCGAAGATAACGACCCAGGGTTCGCCCGACCCTGCCATAGAGCTCGGTTGTGGTATCGTCGCGCTGAGATTGCAGTTGTTGCCACGCACCGTGGGCATACTCGACGGCTGAGGTTCGGTCCGCCGCTCTGGTCTTGGCTGTGGCATCCGTTGCGTCGATACGACCCGCCCGCCCCCAGTACGCCCTGCTCAGAAGATGTCGGATGGTAGCGTCGTCGACCAGGTCGCCCGATGGTTCTTCCAGCAAGGCGAGGTAGCTCCTGACCGCTTCGTCGAAGTGCTCGTCCCTGAGCTTACGGTCGGCCCTGCTACGCGGGGACGATAGCGTCTCCATCTGAGCGAATGTTCCGCGACCCGCTGGACCGGACGACGCACAACCGGTTACGACGACGGCGAATAGCGAAAGGGCGATCGATGTATGAGTGCGCACAATCATCTGTTCCTTGGTTCCAGACCCGTGCGGGGCGCCTGGCCCACGACCAACGTTCGCATGGTAGGTCCGTGCGAATCGCGTTTCAACCGGGAAACCATCACTTGCCAACCACGGTGACAGCGAACACAATAGACGCGGACGTTTCATACCCCATCTTCGGGCAAGCGCGGTGGCCTGAGGGTTCGGGGCGACGGACCTCGTTGTGAGGAGACACCATGAAGCCGGAACGAACGTGGACGTTCCTTGTGTGCGTGGCGGCGCTGGCGGCGCCAACGACCGCGGAGGCGCAGAACTCCGGGGCGGCTGAGGTCTCGCTAAACCGAGGCATCCAATCTTTCATGGCGGAGGACTATGGCGCAGCCAGGCGCCACTTCGAGGCGACGCTTGCGCTCAAGCCGGATTTCGCCGCGCCGCACTACTTCCTCGGGCTGACGCTCCTGCAATCGGCGTCGAGCATATCAAGCGAACCGACCCGGCGGGCCATGCTGGAACGTGCCCTCGGCGAGTTTGAACAGGCGCGACTGCGCGACCCGCAGATGATCCTGACCTATCTGGACGCCTCCGTCGCGCAGACCATTCTGGGTCGATTCGACGAGGCGGAGTCGGGCTTCAAGATGTTCCTGGAGCAGCGCCCCAACGATCCGCTGCCCTACCTCTTTCTGGCGGTCGCGCATTATCGGCAGGCTCAGGAGGATCCTTCGCACTTGCCAAGTGCGATCGCCAACCTCGACAAGGCCGAGGAAGCACTTCAACGGTCCGCTGCGCCCGATCGATCGCTGCAAGCCCACGTGAAGTTCTATCGCGCTTTGGTCTACCTTCAACAGAAAGACCGTGACGCCGCCAGGAAAGCGTTGCAGGACGGCTACGACCTCGCGCCCGACTCCGATATTGGGCGCCGCAGCAAGGAGATTCTCGATCGGTTGACCCAGCGTCGCCCGTGGGAACTGACCCTCCGACTCGGTTTTGACTATGACACCAACGTGACACTCCGCGGGAAGCAGGTACGAAGAGCATTCAACGAGGCGAAGGGCAATGACTGGCGGTTCGGCATGAGTTCCGCGTTCACCTACCGCCTGCTCGACACCGAGGAGTTCCTGCTGGGCGTGGGCGGTAATACGTTCCATACCTGGCACACTGAAATCGACGAGTTCGACGTGCAGAACTACGGCGTCAACGTCTACGCAGCCTGGATGCCGCCTGGGGTCGACTGGCTGACCCTCTCGATGCGCTACGACTGGGACGTCACACTCGTCGCCAACGACAGCTTCCTCAACCGCCACCGGATCACGCCACAGATCGACATCCAGGAGGCTCCTTGGGCGAGCATGACACTGTTCTACCAGTTCGACTGGCGGGACTACCACCACCAACCGCTCAATCAACGGCTGGATCGCGATGGCGACATACACGCCTTCGGTGTCATTCAGCGGTTCGAGCTGGTCGAGATGTACGATCGGCCGCTAACGCTCAACTTCAGCTACCGGTTCGAGAACGTCGATGCCGATGGCAACGAGTTTGCCAGCGACAACCACATCTTCGCCCTCGGTGTGGGCGTGCCGCTTCCATGGGATCTGACCTTTGATTTCTTGACCGAGTTTGAAGTCGATTACTACAAACATCGGAGCTTCTTTGATTTCAACCGGTCCAAGCGGCGCGACTTCATACACACACTGATCTTCGCGCTGACCAAGCAGTTCAACGAGCAGTTGTCCGCTCGGTTCCAGGTGAATGTCACCAACGATGACTCGAACGTCCGGGACAGATCGGGACAGGAGTTCTTCTCCTACAATCGGGTTGTGTATGGCCTGAGCGTTCAATACCGATTCTAAATCACCGTGCGCAATGCCGCGCCACCGATCCGAGCCCCAAGCGCGAGCGCGGGGTTGGTGACCGGTCGCTTGCGCTCGCGGCTCCAAAAAGCGGCGCCTAATCGCGCACAGTGGTTTAGAGCAGTTTCGATGCGGATGTAGCGGCCGCCCCCCGTGGCGGCCGTAGAGCGCCCAGAACGTGGGTTCGCGGGGCGTCGTCGGGTTCTTCCATGGGTTCTAGCGCCGCACGGGTTGGTCGATCACGCGCTGACCGGCGCGGCGGTCCCGCACGGTTTGGCGCCGAGCGTCGGGTCTCTTCGGCGAAGCACCGGCGTTGTCGGCATCTTCGCGGCTCATCTTGGAAAGCTGGTCCCGATGAGCTTTCTCCTGTGGACTCGCGGCGCTCGTGATGCGCCCGGGCGACGAGGTGGTCTCGCACCCCGCGATGCACAGCACCGCACAGCCCAGCACGGCGATGACTCGAATAACCCTGAGAAAAGGCATGGCTCGAACTCCCCAACAGGCGACGCCCACGGACCGTAGTGAGTCCCCAAACGCTACGGAAGAAGCGTATCGTCGAACTCGCTCTGCGTCAAACATGACTCAACACGCTCCCAACACCAGCAGCGAAGATCACGGCGTGCGATTCCGTTCACCCACCGAGCCGCGGGCTTTAGCCCGCGCGAATTCGCATGGTGAGAAGACGCCAAGTGGGCAGCGCGTCCGGTGCGCAAAAACGGGAACCGCTCGAGCCCGCGCGGTGCATCGACCTGTGAAGATGTCGTGTTGCCTGGCGATCTTGCTGGTGGCGGGTTGCGGAACCCAGGCCGGAGGGAACCTTCCAACGCAAGCGGACGTGCTGGCGAGTGTCATCAACGTGACACCATTCACAATCTCGGTGACGCTGAGCGGCATCCTCGACGAGGTTGTTGACACCGTGGGGGAGACCATCGCGCCGTCGGACACCGCGGACGTACTCTTCGTGTGCATCGATGAACTGGTCGTGGGTGATCCGCTGGAACCGGGCGCCGCCGGTGTGACCATTCATGTCGATGGTGATGTCGAGGAAATCGCCCCATTCACGATCATCGCCCAGGGATCGTTTCGCTGCGGCGACGTCATCGAGATCATCGTCAGCGGCGCCGATCCCGAAACGTTCGTCGTAAACGTTTTCGCCCTGACGCCACCCTGACAAAGTGTGCCACTGCTCCGTGAGCCGTGCCGTTCCTTCACGTGTGCAGAAACTGCTCAAGAGCAGTGGCACCCGCGAGAGAGAGTTGCTCTGGGGGACGGCGTTCTGGGGCGTTCTACGTCCGCCACGGGGCGGCGGACGCTCCTTTAACCTCGCGGCTCCGTTAGTCGCCCAACTGATGAAACGCGGGACTATTGCGCTGACAGCGTCAACGTGACCGTATCCGACACCGCCACGCCCTGTACGGTGGTGACCGTCAACTGGAAGACATAGTCGCCTTCCCGCGCGGGGCTTATTCTGTAGACCGAGGCGAGCGATCCCGGAGTCCGGATCACAACATCGACGATACTGGCATTCGGCGGAACCCCCACCACGGTCCACACCACCTGTGCGGCGCCCTGGTCCGGGCAGATCGAGCCGATCAGGTCGTTGTTCGGCGAGCTATCGTAGAAACTTTGCAGGTCGATGAGCCCCGGATTGAGCGTTCCGGCCTCCACCCCAATGGGCGAACCTTCGCACTCGTCGGGGACACCGTTAAGGTTGCAGTCGAGGCTGGTCTCGTTGGCGATATCCTGATCGTCGGGAATCGTGTTACCGTTGCAGTCCACGAGTGGTGGCGGCGGCTGGGGACACTGGACCGTGGCACAGGTGGTTCCATCACCCTCGAACGTGCTGCCGCCGACGCAATCCGCCAGGAATCCTTCGCTGCACGTTCCGTCCGAAGCGCAGCACGCGCCCGTCGGGATGACCGGTGCGTACTCGACGATGCCCTGCACGGGGTCGTTCACACCGTCGCTGAGTTCCACGCCGTAGAACCCGGCATCGTGCGCGAACTCCGGGCAATCCGGCGCACCGAGGTTTTGCAAAGAGACGACAATATCGCCGTCCAAGTCACCGGCTGCGAGCGCCAGCGTCGCCAGCGGGTTATCGAAAACAGACGCCTGGTTTGTGGCATACGTCAGTGTCACGTTGACGGTCTCGACGCCGTTATCATCCACGTAGGAAAACGCCAGCACGGTGCCCGGCGTCTGCTGCCCGAGTCCGCAAACATCGACGCCCACCGATGGGTCCAACAGGAACACCGGAGCCGTGTCGCGAACGAACGTGCGGTAAGACCGGTCGGGTTGCACGCCGTCCACCAACCTGATGGAGTCAGTCCCGTCGTCGACCACCACGCCCCACGCCCAGCGCCCCGCCTGCAAGTGTAGCGCAGACGCGGCTGCCACGCGGTCCAGAGCAGCAACGCCCGCTCCGACCTCCTGT
>JADFOB010000125.1 GCA_022563055.1 Planctomycetota bacterium | reverse complement strand
ACGCCTCGTGCCAAAGGGCCCGAGCCGGAGGATCAGTTCGTCCTCGCAGGCGCAAATACCGACGGACGCCGGCCAAACGCCCAGCAGAAACCAGCGGCCGGCGATCCATGCGGTGATGACCGTCGAGATCGGCATGGGCAGAGCGATCACGGCAATACTGAAATCCACGATGGCGCTGGAAACGCCATTGGAAGTGAAGGTCAGTCCTTGGTAGATCGTCGCCGTGACTGCCCCTAGCAGCACGGCCACGCCCGCCCAGATGAACCCGCGCGTCAGAGCGCTCGAGCGTCCGACAACGAGTTGCACCACCGTGACGGTGGGCGTGTCACTTTTTTGGTCCGAAGCTGTTGAGTCTAGATGATCCATGACGGTTCGGGTCGCGGCAGCGTGGTAGGGCAGGTGGTTGTTCCGATTCCATCGGAACGTTCACCTGCCTTTCCGGAAAATGGCAGGTCAACGCTCCGCCCGAGGCGGACCAACGACCTGCCCTACTCTTCAGCGGGCTGTCACACAAACACACGCTGATTATAGACGATCCATTCCAAAACGAGCAGGGCGAGCATCGCCATGAGGAAATATTTCCACGCCGGTTGGTTGACCTGGACGGTGGCAGCCTGCGCCTCGATCGCATCCGCTCCGATGGTCAGCGTGCTCGCCGGCTCGACGCGACTTTCGACCGCGTTGAACAGGTTGACGGCGAAGGCATCGTGTCCGGGCACGCCGGGCTCGATCTTGTACACGCCCACCTGGCGGGTGTCGGCATAATGGATCGTCTGGAATCCGGCGGAGGGAACCCAATCCTCGCGTTTGTCCGGTCGGATAACCTTCACACGCTCCGTGCGCTTAGGAATGGGAAGAGTCACGGGTTGTCCGGGGGAAACGCTCTTCTTGCCGCTGGTAGCGACATTGAAAGCCAGGTATTGCACGGCGTTTTGCATGAAGACCAGGAAATCCACGCTGGTGCCCCAGTAGGTATTGAACATCGCCCGACCCTGCTCATCGCTGCTGATCAAGCGAAAGGCGCAGATGAGGAACTGGCTGGCGTCGCGCGTCAGGTAGCTCATCACCGGGGAGGTCTCGCCTTCGATCAACACGACCGCTTCGGGCGGCAGCTTCAGGGCAAGCCACTGATAGACGTAGATGGTCTCCACCGCCACGTATCGCAGGATGGGATGCGTATCGTCCCAGTTGAAGATGACCTGGTCGTCGATGAGGCTTCCCGCCGATACGCCCTCGATCCGGGGAACCGCACCCCAAAAGAAGTAGTTCCCCTGAGGCAGCCTCGCCGTGGAATGGCCGTCAAAAATAACCACGTCGAACGCGCTGCGCTCCCCGTCGAGCAGTTCCTTGTCGTCGGCGGATTCATACTCCTGCGCGGTCATCGTTACCGAGTCCATCGGCAGCGCCGAGAGTGCATCTTCCAGGAACATATTGCCCTCAGTCACCAGAAGGACACGGATGTGCCTCGGTTGGTCGATGATCGTCCACGCGCGATTGTCTGCTTCCAGCGCGTCGTCCACGTGCAGCACGACCTCGATCAACCCGCCGCCCTCGAACTCGATGTCATCGAAAACGACCAACGCGGATGCTCCAAGGGTCGCCGACGAATCGCCTCCGGGTTGTTCGTTGCCGGTGCTCTTGGTACCTCTTAGCCGGACGGTCTGGATGTCCACGTGTGTCCCGTCTACATAGAGGACGGCGTCCACGGATGTGCTTTGGGGGCCGAAGTTGCGGATGGTGGCGGCGACCTGAAGCATCTCGGGGCGTTCGTAGTCGCGCCGCGCATCCATCGTCAAGATGCCGATGTTGTCACGGCGCTCGCCGACGTTCACGACCCGGATCCGCTCGACGTCGAACTTCTGCAACGCGACGCGGTCGGCATCCTCGATTCGGCCATCGGTAAAGAGCACGACCGTCGCCGGCGGCGCGTCCGCCCGCATTTCGATGTCGGGTTGATCCACCATGCCGACGATGATCGTCTGCGTGTAGGCCTCGGCCAGACTCATCGCTTCGCCGAGGTTCGAGGTGCTTTGAGTTTGTTCAATCTCGTCGATCTTGCGTTTGAGGGCGCGGGTGTCGGTGTCAAAGGCTGACGCAACGGTCGCGCGATCACAGAATGCGATGATCATCGCGCGGGCGTCGTCATCCATGTTGTCCACGTACGCCTTCGCCTGCTCCTTCGCCTTGGCGAAACGCGTTTGGCCGTCGGCTTCGACGACGCTCATGGAAGCAGACTGATCGATCAGGAGAATGCTCGTGGACTCGTGCGTCTGGGCCGTCTGCAGCATCGGCTTTCCCAGCGCGATCGCCGCGACGATCAGGATCAAAAGCTGAAGGAGCAGTAGCAGGCTGCTGCGAAGCCGCTGAAACGGCGCGTTGACGTGCAGATCCTCGACCGCCCGTCGCCATAACAGCGTGGAGGAGACCACGTGGACGTTTCGCTTGAGCTTGAGGAAGTACAAGGCCACGAGCGGCGGGATCGTCAGGCCGGCTGCGATGGCGATGGTAAGGGGGCTTAAGAAACTCATGCGACCGGCTGCCTCACTGGAGCAACCCCCGTTTTCTGAAATAGGAGAGGATGATCTGATCGAAGGGTTTGTCGGTACTGGTAAACAGGTAGTTCACACCGCGCCGGGTGCAGTAGTCGCGGAGCTCTCCGCAGTATGCCTGAAGATTCTGCTTGTATCGGTTGATCAGAGCCCGGCTGATCGTCACCTCGGCCACGTCGCCATCCTCGATGTCGGTCAACCGCAAGTCTCCCACCAGCGGTGGATCGATCTCCTGGGGGCTTAGGAGTTGAATCGTGTAGAGGTCATAGTTGCGCCCCAGCAGGAACCGCAGCCCATCTTCGTAACCGCCCTTCTCGAAAAAGTCGCTCAAAATAAGAACGATGCCGGGTTGAGGGTGCCTGGTTGCGAACTGTTTACCCGCAGCCGCCAAGTTGCTCGAACCTTCGTACTCCACACGCGTCAGAAAGTCGACAACCTTGAACATCAACCGCCGCCCTCGAACACCCGCGAGTTCATACTGCATTCCGTTGGCGTAGGCGTAGAGACTGACGCGGTCGAAGTTGACCAGACCGATGTAGGCGATGGCGGCTGCGATTCGCCGGGCGTAGAGCCCCTTATTGGGCTGCCCCCAGTCCATGCTCTTTGAGACGTCGATCAGAATGCTGACGTGCAGATCCTCTTCCTGCAGAAACAGCTTGAGGAAGAGCGATTCCAGCCGGGCGTAGATGTTCCAGTCGAGGAAGCGAAGATCGTCGCCGGGGACGTAATTGCGATAGTCGGCGAACTCGGCTGACTCACCGCGTCGCTTGGTAAGCCGCTCACCGCGCATCTTCCCCGCGAAGATCTTGCGACTCATCAGCGTAAGCTGATCAAGCTTACCCATGAATTCCGAGTCGAGCAGTTCGTCGGTTTTGGCTTGTGCCATGCGATGACCGTTTCTACTTGCAGCGATGCTTTGCGGCGGCTATCCTTCCGCGATCCCGTGGCGCGATGGAAGCTACCGGCGCTTTTTTGAAGAACGTCCGAACGCGGGTCCAAGAGCGCAGATCACCGGTATCAACAACATGGATAAACTTACAAAAAACCATGGAATTTACCCACACAATACAATGCTTCTGTCGTATACTTACACATAGAGCCTGGGTGCTGCTCAGAGGTGTCAGGGCGACCTGACGATCGTTAATACGAGCAGACTACCTGGGCCTCTTCTTTGCGCGCCGTACCGCAGATAATCGCGCGCGTTGTCGTACGACTCATCGAAATAGATGATCATGAGTCTGTTGGGCCTACGCCGCCGCCTCGGACATGGTGGGCGTTTTCTCCAGGATCTCCTTGAGCACGTCATCAGTGCTGATTCCCTCCGCCTCACCCTCGAAGTTCAGGAGCACGCGGTGGCGCATGGCCGGCAGGTACACCTTGGTGACGTCGCTGAAACTCGTGTTGAACCGCCCGTCGAGCAAGGCCAAGAGCTTGGCGCCGAGCGTCAACGTCTGGACCGCTCGTGGGCTTGCGCCCCAGCGCACATACTTGTTCGTCGCTTCGATCGCGTAGGGGCCTCCCGGATGCGACGCCATGGCCACACGGATCGCGTAGTCCTGCACGTGCGGCGCCATCACGACACGCTTGACGAGGTTCTGCGTGCCGATGATCTCCTTACTGCTCATGACCTTTTGGATGGACGGTTGATGCCCGGTCGTCGTGCGATCGAGGATGGTCTTGAGCTCGTCCTTGTTGGAATACTCGACCAGCAGCTTGAACATGAAGCGGTCGAGCTGCGCCTCGGGGAGCGGATAGGTGCCCTCCTGCTCGATCGGGTTCTGGGTGGCCATCACGAAGAACGGCTCCTCCAGCACATGCCGCGTTCCGCCGGTCGTGACCGTGTGTTCCTGCATCGCTTCGAGAAGCGCGGATTGTGTCTTGGGCGTGGCACGATTGATCTCGTCCGCCAGGACGATCTGCGCAAAGAGCGGTCCCCGTTGAAACTCGAACGACCGTTTCCCCGAGGCGGGATCCTCCGAGATGATCGTCGTGCCGATGATGTCCGCGGGCATCAGGTCCGGCGTGAACTGGATGCGCGAGAACTTCAGGTCGACGGCTTGCGCGAGTGTGCGAATCAGGTAGGTCTTGCCCAGACCCGGAACACCCTCGATCAGGACGTGTCCGCCGACAAAGAGCGCCGTGAGCACGCCGTCGACAATCTCGTCATGGCCGACGATAGCCTTGTGAATCTCGCTCCGAAGGGCGTGGAACTTCTTTCGGAACTCCTCGGTCGCCTTCTCGATCGCCGGATCAATCTTCGATGCCATGATCTACTCCCTAAGAACGTGCTTGAGAAGCTATCAGCCGTCAGCTATCAGCTATCAGCCAGAGTTATACAACCACCCACGCGCCTATTCATTTCGTTTGCGCTTGGCTTGTTTGCGTGCGCGAAGCAATCGCTCCATGGACGTTTCCTGCTCGCCCGCCGTATCCTGATCCGGCGGCGTATCCGCCTCGTCTCTTATCGCTTCCGTGGCTTGAGCGCCGCCGAGCGCCTCGTCCAAGTCTGCAACCGGTTCTTTGCCCTTCTCATCGCCCACGTCGAAGCGCCGCCGCGCCGTGGAAAGCGGGATGGTGCCGGCCTCCTGCGCGACTCTTTTTAGCGGTTCGCCCTCGTCCGCGACCTCTGCCGTCGTATCGCC
>JADFOB010000124.1 GCA_022563055.1 Planctomycetota bacterium | reverse complement strand
GCTCATACGGATAACTCGCTCTTGTCCGAGAGTGTTTTGCGGTACCGCCGTCGTATCGGCGTTACATACTCCTTGACGAACTCATCCACCTGTTGAGGCGCCCGTCCGATGTAGTGCTTCGGATTGGTGACGGCGCCGATGTTGACATTCTTGAACGCCCGGTCGGCTCGGATTCGATCCAGAAGATCGTTGTCCTTGCCCTCCTGTTTCACACGGGTGGCAGCCGCTTGCGAATGGCGGCGGATTCGCTCGTGCAGCGCCTGGCGATCTCCGCCCGCCGCCGAGGCAGCCATCAGGATGTTCTCGGTGGCCATGAACGGTAGCTCTGCCCGCAACCGTGCGTCGATGACCTTCGGATAGACGACGAGCCCCCGACCCACGTTGTGCAGGATCAGCAGCATGGCGTCCGTAGCCAGGAAGGCTTCGGGAATGGTCAGCCGTTTGTTGGCGGAGTCGTCCAACGTCCGCTCGAGCCATTGTTCCGCAGCCGTCTGCAGCGGTGACTGCACGAGCGAGAGGACGAATCGCGCAAGCCCGGTCGCCCGCTCGCAACGCATCGGGTTTCGTTTGTAGGGCATGGCGCTCGAGCCGACCTGCTCCTTCTCGAAAGGCTCCTCGATCTCCTTGAGGTTGGCCAGCAAACGCACGTCGTTGGCGAACTTGTGTGTGCTGGCGGCGATACCGCCGAGACCGCAAACGACCTGGGCGTCCACCTTGCGCGAGTAGGTTTGGCCCGTGATGGGTTCGATCTTGCTAAAATCACACTGCCGGGCGACGTCGGCCTCGAGCTTGAGCACCTTTTTGTGATTGCCGTCGAACAACGCGAGGAAGCTGGCCTGCGTCCCCGTCGTACCCTTCACGCCGCGGAACCGCAACGACTCGATCCGGTACTCAACCTCCGTAAGATCACGGACAAAATCGTAGCACCAAAGCGCCGCCCGTTTGCCGACCGTGGTCACCTGTGCCGGTTGATAATGGGTCATGCCCAGCGTGGGCATGGCACGATAGCGCTTGGCGAAGTCGCCCAGCACATCAATGACATTGGCCAGGCTCTGGGCGATGAACCCGAGCGCGTCGCGCATGATCATCAGGTCGGCGTTGTCGACGATGAACGCGCTGGTGGCGCCAAGGTGCAAAATGCCTCGCGCCGCCGGCGCGACATCACCCCAAGCGTGCAGGTGCGCCATCACGTCGTGCCGCAAACGCTTCTCATACTTGGCAGCCACCGCGAAGTTGATCTTATCGATCGTCCGCTTGAGTTGCGTGATCTGTTTAGCGGAGATCTTAAGTCCGGCCCGTCGCTGAGCGTCAGCCAGGGCAAGCCACAACCGACGCCAGGTCAGGATGCGGTGTCGGGCACCGAACAGTTCGCTCATCCGCCGGGACGCATAGCGCCCAATCAGCGGTGATTCGTAGACTTCGTAGCCGGCCATGGACCTCGCCCTATGGTTAGCAGTCCGTTGAAAAGTAGCGGCCGCCCCCCGTGGCGGCCGGAGAGCGCCGGAGAACGTAAGTTCGGGTGGGTGGCTACGTCTTGAGACGTGGGGGCATGATTGCCGATCCCCAATCGTGACCCCACCTTTGAAAAGGTGGGCCACCCGCCGCTTTTCCGAGCCGCGAGCGCAAGTGACCGGTCACAAACCCCGCGCTCGCGCTTGGGGCTCGGATCGGTATCGCAGGATCCCGCACGACGATTTAGTGTACCGAGTTTGCCCGACCTGGGCTACTGGGTATCGTGGGGGTTGTCCGATGATAGAACAACGCGAATCAACGGAGGAACCAGTGCCAAGACGAAAACGAATCACGCGTGCATGGCGAGCGGCTGTCGCGTTGGCGGTCCCACTGGCGGTCCCATTCCTGGCGTGCGTTCCGGCTGTGCCGCCCGCAGGGGTCACCGGCCCGCAGGGCGAGACCGATTTCACCGTGACGGCGGTCACGGACACGCCGCCGGTGTTTGAAGGTGCCGTCGTCACGCTGCGCGCCGAGGCGACGGGCGGGACGCCACCCTACGCGTTTCGATGGGACCAAAACGCCGGACCGGAGGAGCTCACGCTCGACGAAGTGACCGCCTCGACGCTGACTGTGGGGCCGCTCACGGCGCCGGGGCGCTATGTGTTTCGCGTAACCGCCACGGACGCCGAAGGTCTTATCGCCAGTGACTTCGTTGTTGTCGAGGTCGTGCAAGCCGTGTCGGCGACGGTCCCGCGACTGGCTGTCGCCGGCGAGCCGGTGGCGTTGTCCGCGACGATCGAGACCGCCGGCCTTGCGGTGGACCTGATGTGGGAGGTCGTTGAGGGCGACGCTTCCTTCGACGACGCAACGAGCGCCAGCCCGATGCTCACGACAACAACGGGTGAGACCGTCACGGTGACGCTGACGACGACGATTCCGTCGGAGGCGACGGAGCCGGTGGCGATGACGCAGCGGTTCGACGTCGTTTCGATACTGGATCTGAAACCACGGGTTCTGATCGAGACGAACTTCGGGGATATCACGCTTGAGCTTGAAGGCGAGGCAGCCCCGCTGCACACAGCCAATCTCCTCCAGTACGTGGACGAGGCGTTCTACGACGGCCTGCTGTTCCACCGCAATGCTTGTACTCTTGATACCGCAAGCGGCGAGTGCGACCCATTTGTTCTGCAAGGCGGCGGTTTCGAACGCGTCGACGGTGAACTGGAGCGGCGCGAGGCGACCCAAGATCCCGTACCGTCCGAGGCGGACAACGGACTCAGCAACGCGGAGGTTTATTCCGTCGCCCTGGCGCTATCGGGCGGCGATCCCCAATCCGGTACGACCGAGTTCTTCATCAATCTGGGAGACAACAGTTTCCTGGACGACACCGACTTCACCGTGTTTGCGAGCGTCGTCGACGGCACGGACGTCGTGGACGCAATCGTCGCGACCGAGCGGACCACCAGCCCGCTACCTCCGCAAGAGGAATCCTTGCCGGTTGAAGATGTGGTGATTGAGCGTATGATTCGAGTGGGTTCTTAGGAACCCATCCGAGCGATCCCCGAGCCGCAGGCTAAAGCCTGCGGCTCGGATAGTCACGAAACTTGTGAAACACGGTGTCAGGCTGTTGACGGGAACCACCATGAACTACGAAGACCCAAGCGCTACTTTGCAGGATCTTTCCACCCGGATTGTCGCGATCCGGGACTCTCTTTGACTTCCCCACCAAGCTGACTGCGCTGAGCGGCGTGGAAAAACAGATGGCTGCACCGGACTTCTGGGGCGACCCCGAAGCAGCCAAGACGACCGTGCAACGGCTTAAATCGCTTAAGGCGGTTATTGAGCCCGTGCGCAAGGTGTTCGACGAGTCGGACGAGTTGGCGGCCATGCTCGAGTTGTTGGCCGAGAGCGACGACGCCGAGGTCCGCGCGGAGCTCGACCGCGGTCTCGATGAACTCTCCGTCCACGTGAACCGGGTCGAGCTGCTCACGCTGCTCTGCGGCCCCGACGACGCTCGGAACTGCTTTTTTAACATTCAGGCGGGCACGGGCGGGGCGGATGCGTGCGACTGGGCCCAGATGTTGCTCCGGCTTTACCTGAGATACTTCGAGCGAAACGACTACGACGTCGAGGAGTTGTCCCTGCACGCGGGCGAGGAGGCCGGCATCCAATCTTGCAGCCTCCTGGTCAAAGGAGCCTACGCCTACGGCTACATGTCGTGCGAGATCGGTGTTCACAGGCTCGTTCGCATCTCGCCGTTCAGTGCCCAGGGCAAGCGCGAGACGAGCTTCGCATCGGTGGACGTCCAACCGGAACTCGACGACATCGCCATCGAGATCGAGTGGGACGTCGAAGTCCGAGAGGATACCTATCGGGCCAGCGGAGCGGGCGGTCAACACGTCAACAAGACGTCGTCGGCGGTTCGCCTGACGCATCTGCAAAGCGGCATCGTCGCCCAGTGCCAAAGCGAGCGGTCACAGCACAAGAACCGTGGCACGGCGCGGAAGATGCTCCTGGCCAGACTGTATCAGATGGAACAGGCCAAGCGTGATACCGAGCTGGCGAAGGTCTACAGCGAAAAGGGCCAGATCGGCTGGGGCAATGCGATCCGCAGCTACTTTCTCTATCCCGAACAGCGCGTCAAGGACGCCCGAACCGCGCACACCAGTTCGGACACACAGGGTATCCTCGACGGTGACATACAACCCTTCATAGATGCAGAGCTTCGCCGCCGGGCAACCGCCAGACACAAGTAAAGCGTTCTTGGGTGTCGCGTGCCCGTGTGCCACTGCTCTGTGAGCAGTGCCTTAACGGTGGACGTGTGTGTGCCACTGCTCTTGAGCCGTGTTTTAACGGTGGTACGTCTTCCCGTCTTGGTCCACTGCTCTTGAGCCGTGTTGCTTCCGATCCTGTGCCGATTCGCTTGCACTTCGCACTCTCAAGAGCAGTGGCACCCGCACGAAGCGTCCACCCCCCGCCATGCCGTGGGAGCTATGCGGGATCAAATATCCGGGCGGCTTAGCTTGCGATAGTACCGAACCGGGACGTCGGCGCGGTAGCCGAGCTTGCGAAACAGGGCGTCCGAGGCGGCATTGTCGGGGTCCACGAGGGCAGCCACAATCTCGATGCCCTCGGCCTGGAGGGCGACCTCGCAGGCGGATCCCAGCAGCACGGCGATTCCCCGGCCTTGATGCTCCGGAAGGACAGCCAGGCGGTTGATCCAACCTTTGCGATGATCGTGCGATCCGAGCACGACGCCAACCACCCGATCCTCAACCGTGGCTACCAGGTATAACTCGCGGAAGATCTCAAGCTGGCGACGGAACGCCGCCCGGCTCTCACGTCCCGCCAGAGACGCCTCCAGACGACACGCAGCCCAAACCTGGACAATCGCGTCGTAGTCGTCCGCGCGGGCAGGCCGGATCGTGCATGATGATGGCTTGACCTCGTCCATCAGGTCCACTGATCCCCAAAGTAAAAGTAGAGCGCCAGGAACTGTGACCAGTCGAAGAGGAAATGTCCAACGACCGCCGGGATCAACGAACGACGCCACACCGTGACCACACTGAACACCAGCGAAAGGATCGCGATCGGACCCAGAGCAGCCAAGGTCTGGTCGAAGGCATGCGCCGCCGTGAAAACAATCGTGCTGATGAGAATCGCAAGCGTCCAGCTATTGGTGAGACGCCGCAACCGCGTCATCAGAAAACCGCGGAAGAAGAGTTCCTCATAGAGGGCAACTACCATGGCCACACACCCGAGGATG
>JADFOB010000123.1 GCA_022563055.1 Planctomycetota bacterium | reverse complement strand
TCCAGCTAAGCACCCAATCGCGGCGCAGCCGCTGGTACGTCAGTCCGAGATCCGGTGCGCTGGGCGCCTGAAGCTGAATCCGCTCCGTTTCGCCTGCGGCATTGGGCCCCTCGAAGACGGCTGATGTGTCCACGTCACCCGTGTCATAGTAGATGTTGCCGGCGCTGATCAACGTGTGCCCGTCGATGGTGGACCCGACCCGGTAGGGCAGGCCATTGATGATGGCTACCGCGTCTTCGCCTTCGCCGCGCACCGCGTCGAGCCGGTAGGTCTGCACGAACGCATCGGTGTCGCCGGCCGGTGCGGATTCCATCCGGCCAAGAACGTGGCATTTGAGGCAACCCATGTCGTTAAAGAGCCGCGATCCAAGCTCGAACTGATCGTCCGGCAACAGGGCCTGCGCCGGCTCCACGAATGGGTATTCAACGTCGTAGAGCGTCTCCATGAACCGGGTCCGAACGAGCAGCCTTTCGTGCGCCTGCCGGATTCTCTCCGGCGACCGCACGAGCGTATCCAACTCTCGGCCGCGAATCAGCTCTCGCTCGACGGCGAAACGCCTCAACTGCGCCGCGGAGTCTTGCAACAGATCCGCCTTGAACCAGCTGGCGACGCGCTGTTCCGTTTCTTCGGACTCCCCCGTACGAGCACGCTCCGCCTCGAAGTACTCGTCGATGCGCGTGTGTGCCGCCGCCAGCTTGTGCGCGTCGCGCTGGCTCAGCGCCGCGAAATACTCGACCAGGGTTGTCGCCTGTTCGCTGGTCAGCTGGAAGCTCGGCATCCGAATCGAAAGCCACGGGCGAAGCGGCCCAACATTCTGGAAGAACCCGTGAAGCCAATGGTGCTGCACCTTGGCGCCTTGGCCCCACAGACGCGGCGGCGCGTTGAGTTCGTCGAACGTGAGCTGACCGTCGAGCTCCCGCCGGAAATACTGCTGGACCAACGGAGCGTTGTCCTCGAGCTGGTGGCACCCGTTGCAATTCAGCTCCCGCGTCAGATTGCGCCCGCGGGCGATCGGTCCCAGCGCGTCGACCTCGTAGTCGACCTTCAGCACATCGTTGACCCGCGCCGGGGTACGCGACAGCAGGTAGGTCGTCAACGCCTCCGCCTCTTCCTCCGTGAAGTAAAAGTTGGGCATCTTGAGCTTATCGTAGGGGCGCTTGATCTTCCGGCGATCCCAGATACGCGGGTTGAGCATCTTGTGCTTGGCAAAGGCCGCGTGCGTATGGATAATCTGCTCGCGCGCGTCGTCGGGAATCGGCGATCGCGCAATCAACGCCTCGGCGTCGCGCGGATAGATGTAGCCGAAAATCTCCTCCTTCTGCTCCCGCATGTCATGGAAGGCGTTGTCGTAAAAGGCGAAGTCCAGTTGCGAGACCGGTTTCTGGGCCCAGTCGGTCAGCTTCGTACCCACCGGTGTCGCCCCCTCGAATCCTCGAATCTCATGGCAGGTGTAGCAGCCGTAGTGGCTGATCATCTTGTGCCCGAGGAAGGCGAGCTGCCTGTCTTGAAGGTCAAGCGGCGAGATCAGATCGGACGCGCCCTGCTTTCCCAGAGAACCGGTCAGGAGCGTTTCGAGCATCCCGGTCAGCTCGCCGCCCTCATCTTGAATGATCGCGCGGCTTCGTCGCTCCGAGCGCTGCGCCGAGAGTAACTCGAAGAGCAACTCCTCGACCATTCGGCGCTGCGCGGCATCCATCTGGGGACCACCCTGGTCAAAGGCGTGCTCCTTGAGCGTCAGCAGGTAGGCCGTGATGTCTGCCGCATCGGGCGGCGTCAAACGCATGCTCGGCATCTTCGTCGCAGACGCGTAGTGCGTTGGATCCATGACCCAGGAGTAGAGCCAATCGAACGTCACCTTCGAACCGATGCCCGATAGCTCGGGGGCGAATCGGCTAAAGACCGGCGGGTTGTAGGGTTTTTCCGGATCGAAACGTGACGCCTCGGGGTCAAGAATCGTATCGATATCCGACTTAAAGTGCTGGATCGCGTAACCGACGCGCTGTTCATGCGTCATGCCCCTGTAGCGGAAAGTGGCGGTTTCTTCATCGAGCCCTTCGCGGTGCACCAGATCACGGGCGATCCATTCCTCACCAAACTCCGCGAGATTCGCGTGACACCCGAGGCAGCCGACCTCTTTGAACAACGAACGACCGCGGGCGGGGTCCGGCGTAATCTCGGCTGGTTTGTCGATCGGCTGCCATTCCTCCGACACCAGGTAGAGGTAGTGCGTGAGCGCCGCCACCTCCGTCTGAGTCCGAAGGACCGGATCGGGATCGAACTTGTTGGCGCTTTGCGCCCGGTTGTTCTCCTGCATGAAGAAGTGCGGCATGAGCGTCGACGGGCGGAACTTCTGCGGATGATAGACCCATTGCTGGACGAAGTCGCGCTCGAGTTTGGAAGCGATCCGGCGCAAATCCGGTCCCACCTTCCGCGAACCCTTTAGATCGTCGACATCGTGACAGTTGATGCACCCGACCTGCGTAAACAGGTGCCGTCCCAGGTTGATCCTCCCACCGCGACGCTCGCCTTCGAACCGGGCAATGTCCGCGATCTGAGGATGGCACTTGGCGCAACCCGCTTCGGTATACTGCGGCAGGTGCATCGGATGATCCCAGTGGTGCTCCACCGTCTCGAACGTGACGCTCGGGATCCCGAGGTGGCGAACGTAGTACGCCTCCTTCCACTCCTCTTCAATCTCGTGGGTGGGTGGCGAGTGGGCGGCCTGAACGAAATCCGTCTCCTGTGGATTGCCCTCGTGGCACACCGTGCAGCCAA
Source organism: Planctomycetota bacterium (assembly GCA_022563055.1). Next base: position 2,540 of record JADFOB010000123.1, on the reverse strand, counting down.
CCTTGGCCATCGGATGAGGTGAATCGATCGAGACGTACAACGCCAGATCGGGGTGTGCCAGAATCGGCTGTCCCAACTCGATCGTTTTGCGACCCGCCAGTTCCATGTAACGGTTGACCAGCTCGAGCAGCGTGGCGAAATACGCGTCCTGCTGCTCATGGCTCAGTTCATCCCAGTGCTCGGTCACTGCACCGGCGGGTAGGGTCTTACCGTCCGCCTCGAGGACCGGCGGAAGCGGCGTCTCGAAAGGTTCGTGCCCCAGTTGCCTTAGAGCCTCGTTGATCCCCGGCAGAGCGTCCTCGAGCTTTGTCGCCAGATGGCCCAGAGAGAAGTCCGGGTCGTTGATGGCGATGTGGCACGTCGTACACCGATCCGTCGTGTAGGTTTCGAGGTAGTTGAGCCCTTGTCGAACGTCGGGAAGGACGAGTTGTTTGATCTGTTGACGCCCCGGTGTTGTCATCGGTGCGATGAAGTCCCCCAGCGGCATGTGGATCAACATCTTAACGATCGGAATGCCGCCCAGGAGCCCCTCGTCGCTGAGCACGCCACGATACTGCTGATCCCGTTTCAGAGCGGAGTCGCGCACCTTCTCGATATCCGCAACCCGCTTTTGGGCCAACTGCACGGGTTCATTGAGCTTTCGCAACGATTTCTCGATCCGTTTCCTCTCGTCCTCCCATCGCTCATTGATCGCGCGAAGGCGGTCAACCTCCTCTTCTTCCTCACTCACCTGCTGATGCGCCGACTCGGTCGCCCGGTCATGGGGACCATGCTTGGCCAGGATCCGTTCGTACGTGTCCCTGGTAACTTCCAAGACCTGAGACTTCTGGCTGTACCCGCCGTCCGACTTCTTGAACTCCAGATCCGCTTCCGCCAGCGCTTGTTCCAGCTCCTGCCGCTCGATGGCCGTGGTGTCGTCGGCCAACTGCCGGGCATTGGCGAGGCGCTGCTTGGCCTCCGAAAGCTCTTCCAATCGCTCGGGGCGCAGCGAGTCGAGGTACTCGAGGTGCGCAAGACTCGCTTGGGCGATAAAGTAATCAACCTGAACATGTCGCCACGGTCTGTCGTAGTCGACGTAGACCATCCACACGATGGAGACGGTCATGACAACGCTACTGACCGCGAACCATCGGTCCAGCTTGCGGGGACTGTATAATCGTTCTTCGGTTACCGGCATCTCGCTCAAGCTACACGTTGAAGAACCACTCCGTAATGCCGATGATGTAGTGCAGGTTCAACGTCCACCGCAGCACCATCTTGATCGGCATCAACAACATCATAAGCAACAGGAACGCGACGACGTTGAACCGGATCAGACCCAGTTGGACGTACATCTTCCGGAAAAACAGCGCGCGCAGCACCAGCGGACCCGCCACGAAATAGGCGCCCAGCAACAGGATTCCCGGAAGCTCGCGCACCAGGAAGTTCTCCGGCAGCGCCCGGCCCAGCAGACCAATCCAGATCAGATCGTGGAACTCGGTATTCAAGAGCGCCGCGGGGCGATGATGATCCCAATATTCATAAGGCCCAAAGAAGTTCCAGTTGGGACCGCGAAGGAACGTGCCGAAAATAATCAGCACCACCCAGAGAATCACAAACCCGAAAAGGAAGGTCGTGATGGCAAAGGGACGCTGTGCGAACGTGTAGTAACCGTTGCCGCGCGGATTCTTGTCGATGTAGGGAATCGCGATCAGCCCCACGACGATCAGACCGGGGAACACGACGCCCGCCAACCACGGGTCGAAGTAGACCAGCATCTCCTGAAGACCGAGGAAATACCACGGGGCTTTCGCCGGGTTCGGCGCGAGGTTCGGGTTGGCCGGCTGCTCGAGCGGCGCTGGAAGAACGACCGCCCAAACGATCAGCAACGCCGTACACAACACGATCGCGATCAGCTCAATGTAGACCAGATCAGGCCAGACCAACACCTTGTCGTCCGCACCCGCCTCGACCAGCGGCTCACCCCGCTCCATCCGCTCGTCGTTGATCGCCGCCCGGCGGAATGCCAGCCAGAGGAAGAAGCCGACCAGGAACATCATCATGACGATGGGGACGTTGTCGGCCTTGGTGACGATCTTCACAAAGTTCGAATCGAGGCAACTGGCCAGGAAAAAGAGCACGGCCAACGCCCCGATCACCGCCGCGACGGCCGGCTTGGTAAACGTGCGATAACCCAGCAGGAACACGCTCAGGGCAACCACCGAGAGAATCAGGAACCAATGCGGTTGGCACACCACATTGATGAGGTGCTTGACCTGTTCGATCGCGGATGTCGCTGCAAGCATCGTGCGCATGAACCACTCTGTTGTGATGGTTCGGTAGCCCCAGTGGCGGCCGAAGTATGCTGCTTATCGCGTGTGTGCCAGTGCCCTGCCAGATCGCAAGTCAAGAAGCGGAAGCGACTTCCGACTTGTCATTCACAATCCACACTTCACAACTCACAATTTCTCTGCCCTACAGCGGTCCACTGATGCCGCCATCTTTGCGAATCCGCCAGAAATGCACGGCCATCAACACCGTCGCCGCTAGGGGGATGAACA
>JADFOB010000122.1 GCA_022563055.1 Planctomycetota bacterium | reverse complement strand
CGCCACGCGTGGTTGTCGAGCGGGTGGTTCCGCAGATTCGAAATCATCTTGTCAGTGACGTCACGCAAAGTGTGTTCTACGTTTCTCCTGAGGACGCGGCTGTGCTCGGCGAGCGGGATCGAGAGGCCGCCGTGGCGTCCGTGGCCGAGGCGATCCGATCGGACGTGATTCCCGCTTACCTGCGTCTGCTCGCCTACGTCGAAGATGAATATTTGCCCATCGCGCGGTCGACGGTGGGTCTGAGTTCGCTTCCGCGCGGCGACAAGATTTACACCGCGCTAGCCCGAATGCACACGACCGTCCGCCTCCCGACGGACGACATCCACCAGCTTGGACTTGATGAGGTCGCGCGAATCCGAAAGGAGATGGCCAAGGTCAAGAGCGAGGTCGGTTTCAGCGGCGACTTGGATGCCTTCCTTGCCCACATGCGTAACGACCCGAGGCAGCGGTTTGAGTCGGGTGCCGAGTTGCTGGCGCGATCCAGGGAGATTCTGGCGCGCACCAGGCCATTGATGGCCCGCCTTTTCGGGCGGCTCCCCAAAGGCGACTGCGTGGTCAAGGAGATCGAGCGGTTTCGGCAGGTTTCCGCGCCCGTGGCCTACTACAACCTCGCGCCCGCTGACGGTGCCAGACCCGCGTACTTCTATGTCAACACCTACGCCCCGACTCAGCGGCTCCGTTTCACGCTCGAAGCGCTGACCTATCACGAGGCTCTCCCCGGTCATCATCTGCAAATGGCGCTCGACCAGGAGAACACGTCGCTTCCAAAGTTCCGCCGCTACGCGCGTTTCACCGCCTATGAGGAGGGATGGGCTCTCTACGCCGAGAAGCTGGGCTACGAGATCGGGGGTTACACGGACCCCTACGCGCGGTTCGGGCAGCTCAACTTCGAGATGTGGCGGTCCTGCCGGCTCGTCGTCGATACCGGGATTCACGCCAAAGGTTGGTCGCGGCAGCAGGCGATCGATTTCATCACGACCAATACGAGCCTGGCACCCATCGATATTGCGGCCGAGGTCGACCGGTACATCACCTGGCCTGGGCAGGCGCTGGCCTACAAGATAGGCGAGTTGCGGATCCTGCGCCTGCGCCAAGAGGCCCAGGAGGCGATGGGCGATCGCTTCGATCTCCGTACGTTCCACGACGCACTCCTCGGTAGCGGCGCGATGCCCGTTGATATGCTGGAGACGCGGATGCGGAGCTGGATTGCGGGGCAAGAAGGCTGATCAAGGGCCGATCCCAGGGTTCAGGGAAACTTCCCTTTTTTCTTTGCCACACCTCTGGTACGCCAGCCCATTCCCGTCTACACTCCGCGAGCGGTCCCTAACAGGTATGAAACATCATGTCATCTCCCAACACCGATGGCGTCGTTTCCCAGGTCGGGCGCGAGTATCTGCGGCTCCACCTCGCCAGGGACATCGGCCCGATCCTATCGAGCCGGCTGATCGAACATTTCGGTTCGCCGACCGTTGTTCTGGCTGCGTCGAAAGCCGAGCTCGAACATGTGAACGGGATCGGTCGACGTGGGGCGGAGTCCATCATTCGCGCACGCGATGACACCGCAGCCGACCGAGAGATCGAGCGAGCGGAGGAAACGGGCGCGAGAATCATCTGCATCAAGGACGCCGATTACCCCGCACTGCTGAGAAACATCACCGATCCGCCGACTTGCATCTATGTTCGCGGTCTGCTCGAGCCGACCGACGCCGTGGCGATCGCCATCGTGGGGACGCGGCGTTGTTCCCACTATGGCCGGGAGCAGGCAATTCGGTTTGGACGGGCGTTGGGGTCGGCTGGTTTCACCGTCGTTTCGGGTCTGGCTCGCGGGATCGACGGCGACGCGCACCGCGGCGCGCTGCAAGGTGGCGGGCGGACCATCGCCGTGTTGGGCGGCGGTCTGGCGACCATCTACCCACGCGAACATGAGAGTCTGGCCGATGAGATTGCAGCGGGACATGGTGCGGTCATAAGCGAATACCGAATCGACGCCGAGCCGGAAGGACGCAACTTTCCCAGCCGTAATCGAATCATCACCGGGCTGTCGCTTGGCGTGTTGGTGATCGAAGCCGGCAAGCGTAGTGGTGCGCTCATCACCGCGCGGCTCGCCTCGGAATACAACCGCGAAGTCTTCGCAATCCCCGGGCGCGTGGATCAACCCGAGTTGACCGCCGGCGTCCACCGTCTGATTCGTGAGAGCCAGGCGAAACTGGTGACCTGCCTCGACGACATCCTCGACGAATTCAGCGAAGTGGGAGAGATCATGCATCCCGACCGAACGTCCGGCGACCGTGCAGGAGGCGACCGTAAAGGAGAGGAAGATGGCACGCCGGTAACGCTTCCCAAGCTCACGGCGCCGGAACGGGCTGTCTTTGAAGCCGTCGCAAACGGAATCGAGGACGCCGAACGCATCCGCGCCATCGCGCGATTGTCGATGGGCCAGGTCACATCGACCCTGACCGCTTTGCAGCTCAAAGGGTTGGTGACGTCGCTGCCGGGAAACCGGTTCGTCCGCCGTACGCCGGAGCACCGTTTGTAGCGCTTCAACACACCCAAATGTGCGGGTTCGTGTGCCCCCGGCGCGCCGGGGCTCTTGAGCGGTGTCCTGCACAAGCGTAGGAATCGCACTGCTCAAGAGCAGTGGCACACATCCGAGGTCTCCACGCAACCCGTGGAAACACCCTTGGCGAAGCACTTGATCGCGACGCGGACCATCGCGCGTTGACGATCGGCTCCGCTGCACCAAGAATAGGCTTCCTGGACAATCGAATCCGTGCTGTCGCGGCAGGAAGGTGACCGACCGATGGAAGATCCACAGCTTCTCTGGCAACCCACGGACGACCAGATCAAACGGACACAGATGTACGCCTTCATGCACGAGATGGCCGGGCGTTACGGCTTCGCGCCGGACTGGGCGTCGCTCCATGCCTGGTCGGTCGCGCGTCGCGATTGTTTCTGGCGGGAGATGCTCGACTTCGCTGGCATCGAACCGATAAAACCCGCGGCGACGACCTGCACCGGCCACGGCATGTTGGGGACCGCGTGGTTTCCCGGTATGGAGTTGAACTTCGCCGCGCACCTGCTTCGCTTCAATGATGACTGCGTGGCGATCGAGGCGGAAGATGAGCTCGGGCGGACGCGTTCAATCACCTATGGGGCGCTGCGCAAAGAGGTCGCCGGTTGTGCAGCCGCCATGCGCGACGCGGGCGTGAACAAGGGAGACCGCGTGGGTGGGTTCCTGCCCAACATCCCCGAGGCGATCATCGCGATGCTCGCCACCGCCAGCATCGGCGCCGTCTGGTCCTCGTGCAGTCCGGACTTCGGCATCAACGGCGTCTTCGACCGCTTTGGTCAGATCGAGCCGAAAGTGTTGTTTACAGCCGATGGATACTCCTACAACGGTAAACCGATTGATTCGATGGAGCGGGTACGCGGGATCGTGAAGAAGATTCCGAGCATCGAGACGGTCGTCGTCGTGCCGTTCATGACCGACTCGCCCGACCTATCCTCCTTGACCAATGCGAAGCTCTGGGGGGAGTTCCTGCAAGATACCGACAGGCTTGATTTCGAGCCGCTCCCCTTCGATCACCCGCTCTACATCATGTACTCGTCGGGAACGACCGGCGTACCCAAGTGCATTGTCCACGGCGCGGGCGGCACACTGCTTCAGCACATGAAGGAGTTGATGCTCCATTGCGACCTGAGACGCGACGACGCCATCCTCTACTTCACGACGTGTGGTTGGATGATGTGGAACTGGCTCGTCAGTGCGCTCGGCGTCGGCGCGACGGTCGTTCTATACGACGGAAGCCCCTTCTATCCCAGGCCCGACCGTCTGTGGCGAATGGCCCAGCGACTGGGCCTGACCGTGTTCGGCACGAGTCCGAAGTACCTTTCCGCCTGCGACAAAGCCGGGCTCAAACCGGGTACGCAGTTCGATCTCACCAGGCTGCGGGCCGTTCTCTCGACCGGATCACCGCTGACCGTCGAGAACTTCCACTGGGTCTACAAGAACGTCAAGCGTGATCTGCAGCTATCGAGTATCGCCGGCGGCACCGACATCATCAGTTGCTTCATGCTCGGCAATCCGATCCTGCCCGTTTACGCCGGCGAGATTCAATGCCTCGGCCTGGGTATGGACGTGCGCGCGTTTGACGCGGACGGTAACAGCCTCATCGGTGAGACCGGCGAGCTGGTCTGCTGCGCCCCGTTCCCATCCCAGCCTACAGGATTCTGGAAGGATCCCGACAGTCAGAAGTACAAGAACGCCTACTTCGGTGACTACCAAGAAGCCTGGAAACACGGTGACTTCGTCCAGATTACCGAGCGCGGCGGCGTGGTGGTCTTTGGCCGATCCGACGCAACGCTCAACCCCGGCGGTGTGCGGATTGGTACCGCCGAGATCTATCGGCAGATCGAGTCGATGGACGAGATCGTCGACAGCGTCGTGGTGGGCAAGCGAACAGCCGACGCCGACGTCGACATCTGCCTGTTCGTGGTTCTGCGTGAAGGGCTCACGCTGGATGATGACCTGGAGGATCGCATCAAGCGGCGCATTCGCACCCAGACCACGCCGCGCCACGTTCCCAAGTTCATCCGGCAGGTTAGTGCGGTACCTTATACGATCAGCGGCAAGAAAGTCGAGCTGGCCGTCGCTCAAACCGTGCGCGGGCAGGCCGTTCGCAACATCGACGCCCTGGCCAACCCGGAATCCCTGGCAGCCTACACAAACATCACTTGGTCAACCTGACGATCGGGGCGCTGCCAACGACCGATAATCAGCGATGAGCCTGTTCTGTGGAGTCGCTGCGGACCTACGGTTGTGATTGCGCAGGCCCTTTATCGGAACCCACTTGCGCCACAGCCGCCGGCTGCTGAATTGAGGGGTCTCGCGTCACAAATCGATACAGCGACCCCTCTTGGCGTCCGATACACGAAAGGCAGTTCACACCATGATGATACGCTCTGCGAGCGGGGCGCGCCTGCTGGTGGGTTGCTTTGCAAGAGGACTGAATCGATGAAATACGGTTACTTTAGTGGCCTCGCGAGTTTGTTGTTCATCGGGTGTGCGCCGACCCACCAGGACGTAATGACCTTCCGTCATGCCGGCAACACTGTCACCTCCGGAACGAGTTACCGTGTGGGTCCGACCGACAGCATCACCATCATTGCGCCTCACGCGCCGGAAGTGAACGATAGCGTGACGGTTCGCGCGGACGGCACGATCCACTTGAAACTGCTTGACGAAGTGCGGGTAGCGGGATTTACCACGCGCGAGATCGCCAGCAAATTGCGACACGCATTGCGGACGTATTACCAGGATC
>JADFOB010000121.1 GCA_022563055.1 Planctomycetota bacterium | reverse complement strand
GGATATGACGGGTGACGAGACCGTGCGTCTGGGGCGTGTGAGGCGGACGGATCGGCCCGGCGCGTTGCCGGAGTTTGACGCATTGGGTGCGGGTCCGCTGCTTGCCGTTCAGGCCGACGCGGGCTTGAGCAGTTTGGTTAACTCTCTTACGGATCAGATCGAGGCCAAAGATGAGGTGCTTGCGAGAGAGGCTCGGGAGCATAAGATGTTGTTCACGGACGGCGTGGCGGCCAACACGGAACACCTTCTGAAACTGCACGCTCTGAACGAAGCGCGGGCCCACCTCAAAGCGTTGCAGCAATCTCCGCTCCTGGCACCGTATGACATGTTCGTCGTTTTTTCGCGGTTGATTGGGAACCTGTCGGTCTTCCACGACGACCTTGTCCCCGGCATCATTCCGGATTACGACCACGATCGTCCCGGCGTGACGTTCGATCTGTTGCGTGCGCGGCTTGAGGTTTTGCTCGAGGCGATGAGGCCCATGGCGTACATCGAGCGTCGCTTTGACCGCAAGAAGGACGCCCAGGGTCGCGAGGGGTTGGCGGTGGAACTGGATCGTCCGTGGATCGATCAGAATCTCGAGATGTTCGTCGGGCTCACGTCGGAAGACATGGACATCCAGGAGGTGGAGCGTCATGTGTACAGTCGCTTGAACCTAAAGCTGGCATCACCGACGCGGGCTCCCAAGATCGCCAATATCGCGGTTCGCGGTTTGAAGCTGGAGATCAAGTCGGTACCGGCCGGGACGTTGCCACGTCGCCAGGGTCTTCACTACTTCAAGATCAACAAGACGATGGGCGCGGACCGCACCGACTACTGGCGTGAGTGTGAGCAGGAGCGTGGCATTCGGATCAGCATTCAAGAGGGTCAGCTTGCCGCGTTGGAGAAGTTCCGACCGTCGCTCTATGTGATCCAAAAGGAGCGTTCATGACGACTACGGACCAGGGCGACCGCCCGAGTCTCCGTTTGACGACGGCTTGTTGGCCGATCTTGGAGTTCACCACGAACTTCGGGCGCCAGGTCAAGCACGGTACGACGCCTCCGCCGGACCAGGGTCGGTATGAGGCGTTGTCGGCATTTCGGGATGCGGAAGAGCTTTCGCGTGACGAGCCGGCTGTCGAGCGTCTGTGGGAGGACCGCGCCAAGGCGATGATGGTCTACATGTTGGACTACAAGATGATCAACACGCCCTGGGAAGGATCGGAGTATTGGGCGGACAACCCGTTTGAGACGGATCCTCAGATACTCGACCACGCACAGGCCACGGGCGGCGAGGACTTTTTCCGGGATTGCGATGAGATCCAGCGGGAATATGAACTGGCTGAGCGTCGTGAGCGCCGTGACCGCCACGAGTTGGCGGAGTTGCTGGGCCTCTACTTTGTCTGCCTTCGACTCGGTTTCAAAGGTCAGTACCACGACCGGCCGCAGGAGCTTGCGGACTATACGCGCAGGCTTTTCACGCGGTTGCCGGCCTACGCAGTGACGCGTGCGAAGGAGATGTTCCCGGAAACGTACGAGCACAATCAGGAAGCGAAGGTGAATTACAACTTGGGTATGAGTCTGACGGTCGTTCTTGTGACGTTTGTGGTGATTCTGGGATTGTCTCTGGGTACGTTTCGCATCGCGTGGAGCAAGGCGGTCAAGGACATCCGGGTGAGCGCGACACAGTGGAAGCAGATCGCCGATGGCGAGGAGCCGACCGTGGAGGTTGAGGCTCCCGCCGAGTCGCCATAACGCGGGAGGGCGAGGCTCCCGCAGAGCCTCTGTGACGGGAGTGTGACTCACCCGCGCGACGGGCGTAAGAGGGAATCAACGATGAAAAAACTGCTCAAGATGTACAAGGGTCTCCCTCGGGAGATGAAAATGATGATCGCGATGGCGGGTCTTAGCAGTCCGCTCGGCGCGATCTACCTGTTGAAGCGGTTCCTTTTCCCGCAGACGTCGACCTTCTTCATCATCATCGGTGTGGCTGCGGTAATCGCAGTCTTGGGTCTGCTGGGCTTGTTGATATCGAAGATTTTCGGGCGCAAGTCGAGGAAGCGTTCGAGGAAGATGGCGGCGGACCTGGCGGCGGACAGCGGGGCGGGTCCGGTGTCGATGGACGTGGGCGCGGCCATCAAAGCCAACAACGATAAGTTCTTCGGCGCGATCCGCGACATGCGTAAGAACATCGGGATCAGCGTTTATGATTTGCCGTGGTATATCGTGATCGGCGACTCGGGATGCGGCAAGACCAAGCTGATCAACGAGGGCGGGCTCCAGTTTTCCACGGGCAAGCCGGAGGGTTATCAGCTCGGCACGCTCAACTACAACTGGTGGTTCACCGAGGACGCGGTTTTCGTGGACATGGCGGGTCGTTTGTGCAACCCGCGTGATGACGCCGACCGACGGGAGTGGGAGGCGTTCCTCAGCACGATCGCCAAAGGGCGCAAGGGGTATCCGATTAACGGAACGGTGGTATGCGTTTCGGCCGATCATCTCTTGCAGGATCCACCGGAGAAGATCGAAGAGTTCGCCAACACGGCGTTGGAGCGTCTGCGCGACCTCCAGACGAAGCTCGGCGTGACGTTCGCCACCTATCTGGTCGTGACCAAGTGCGACAAGATCGTCGGTTTCATGCAGTTTTTCGACCGGGCCGAGCGCGACATTACGGTGTTGAACCAGATGTTCGGCTGGTCCAAGCCGGGTGAGTTCAACGAGCTTTATGATCCCGACCGGCTTCCCGACGACTTCGAGGACGTCTATCGCCGGCTTTATGAACTGCGCTTGCGCCGCCTCAACGACGAAGCGGACGAGATGGACCTGGGTCTGGCCTACAGCTTCCCGGAAGAGTTTCGTGAGCTGCTCGAGCCGTTGCAGACCTATGTGCGCACCTTGTTCCCGATGATCAAGAATCCCCGGGCGATCAAGAACCTGCTGTTCCGGGGTATCTACTTCACCAGTGCGACGCGGGAGGGCGGGTTGATCCTTAAACACCTGACCGACCGTCTTGGTCCCGAGGCGGCGGCGCAGTTCGCGCCGTTGGACCTTTACCCCAGCAAACGTCCCTATTTCATCAAAGACCTGTTCTTCCGGAAAATGTTCCCCGAGCACGGTCTGGTCTTCCGCAACGAGGAACAGGCGGTCCGCAACCGCAAACTGGCGAAGCTGCTTAAAATCGGGAGCGTGGCGCTTGGGGTCGCGTTGATCAGCCTCTTCGTCACGTCGACCTACAAATTCGAGTCGGTCATTGGCGAACCGCGTGCTGCAGCGCAAGAACCGCCCGTGACCACGCCCGTGCTTCCGCACGACGCCTTGATGATGGGCGGGCGGTTGTACACGGGGATCGACACTCTCCAGAAGAACATGTTCTGGGCCCGGATTCTGTCGCTCTGGCTGGGTGCGAAGGCACCCATTGCGGACCTCAAGACCATTGAGGCGGCGCTGTTCGAACACGTACTCCTGCGCGAGGCTCTGGTCGACATCACCCATGCGCTCAAATCACCTAAACCCGCGCTTCCTCACCCTGGAGACGGTGAGGAAGCCCGAGCGAAGGGTCAGGCTTATCTGGACGCGCTGACGGAGTATGTGACGTGGTATGGCTGCGGCGACGCTTCGATGCCGCATGAGCAGCTCGACTACGCGAGCTTCCAGACGTTGTGCAAGATCGTCACGGATAAGGAATCGGTCATCCAGAAGAGCGGGGAGAAGTTCCAGAGCCAAGCGGCCCGGTACTTCGCCGTGCTCAAGGATCGCCCGGATTGGGGTAGCCCGGCCCGGTTGCTGGAAGATGAGCGCATCAATCCGCAAGAGGCGATCCTCAAGGGGCTGGTGCACGCGAGCAATTACCTCAAAGGCTACGCCACGCTGAGTGATAAGCACCCGGATCAGGACATCCGCGAGTGGATGCGTATTCAGGTGGCGTGTGCGCGCGTGGATGAGACCTACGACCAGATGCTCAACGCGAGCCGGGGCCTTTCGGATACCGACACCATCGAAAATCTGAAGACGTTCACCGACACCTTCCTTGCCAACTTCGGTGATTTCGACGATTCCCTCGACGCGACGTCGTGGCGGTTAGGGGTAGCCGGACTTCCTGTGGAGATTCCGTCGCTTCGCGAGGCGGTGTTTAGACAACAGGAGAACTGGCTTGACCTTCAGGCAAAGCTCTCGCGGGCGTACGAGGCCTGCGGGGCTGCGCGAGACAGCGTCGTGGCTGGAGCGGTTTCCAAGCTAGCCGAGGGGGATCGAAATGTGCGACTCGCGGGGTTGAATATTGCCCTTTGGGACAGCTTGGATTCCGCCAACTTGACCGAGGCGGGCTACAACCCGGTCTACTTCGAGAAAATCGAAACGTTCAACACGGTCGTGGACGAGTTGATCAAGCCGTACCAACATATACTGAGTCTCGGCGATGGCGGCGAGACCGGGGACGACGAGCTGACCCGGACTCCCGATGCCATAAAGGTGAAGCAGGCGCTTTCGCAAATCCACCAAAAACTGGCGGCGCTGAAGCTGGACCTACCGGCCGCCCCAGGGTTCCCGTCTGAGTGGGCCAACGATCTGTACGCTCTTAGCAGCGGACCGCCGGAGGAGGAGGAAGGCGCCGATTCGCTTGCACTGGGGAATCTCGGGGAGCAGTGGCGACCCGGCGAGCTCTCGGCGCTTCATCGGGCTCACAAGACGGCGATCAATCGTGCGAAGGGTCGCGTCCTGTTGACCACCATACGCAATGCGATGGAGGGTGTCGGCGATTGGGGTTTCGCCGAACTGCTGCCGGACGACTATGCCGCTGCGGTCGGGTCGGAGTATCGGATCGCGCTGCCTCAACGCGTGGAGGACACCGGGCGGGCAAGAGCAAGCGAGGACACGCCAAGAAAGAAAGAGTCAAAACGGCGACCAAGGCGCCGCCCGCGTAGGGGAGGCCGGGGCGAGCGGCGCGCGGAGCGACCGGATAGGTCCGGACAGCCCGTCGTGAAACAGGGTGGCGGAAAGATACCGGCGTGCGCCACGCAGAGTTTTCTGTTTGATCGGACGGAGGAATGCGCGGACCTGCTCAATGAGCTGCACGAGTTTACGCCTGACTTCTTCCTCGGCAGTCGCCTCGACGAGGGCGGGCAGCTTAACGAGATCTGTCAGGCCGAGGTCCGCAGAACCGCCAAGCGATACATGGAGACCTATGTCCGTCGGTGGGCCGACGCTTACGAGAGGCAGGACTTAACGGAACTCAAGCGGTTGCGAGAGGACGCGGACGACTGGACGGGGTTGGCGGAGTTGATCAAGAAACGTGGGGGCGGCCGGCGTGACCGGGGAAGCGATGCGGTGGCGAAGGAACTGCGTAAATCGCTCCTGGGCATCCTCGAGGCAATACCGTTTTGGGATTGGCGGGAG
>JADFOB010000120.1 GCA_022563055.1 Planctomycetota bacterium | reverse complement strand
CCGATCACACTTTGCGGAAGAGGAGGCAAGAGGCAGAAGGAAAAAGGCAAGAGGCAAGAGGCAAGACGAAAAAGGCAGAAGGAAAGAGGTAGAGCCGCTGTTGCCTCTTGCCTCTCCTTCGTTATCCGCCCAGCGTGACCATCGGCGTGGCCTGCACGCGACCGCGAGGTTTCTTGGAAGACACGGCGCCGCGCACGAGACGGTCCGCTTCGGCGTGGTCAAACGCATCGGCGCTCCAGGCGGAACTCAGAGGGACCGACCGACTGTCAAGCAGACATGGGTAGAGTCGCCCGTCGGCAGTCAGGCGAATCCGCCCACAACCACCACAAAACGGCTCGCTCACGGGACTGATGATGCCAACGGTGCCCATGTACGAACCGCGCGATGCCAGGAAGCACTTGGCTGTACCGCCGCGGGCATCGGGAAGCGGCTCTAGCCGAAAGTGGGCGCCAAGCGTCGCCCTTATCTCGGCGGCGGACACAAACGCTTGGCTGTTGAACTTTGCGGCCTGGCCAATCGGCATGGCCTCCAAGAAACGCACTTGGCAACCGCGTGAGAGCGCCCACTCCGCCAGCGGGATGATCTCGTCATCGTTGATGTCTCGCAGCACGACCATGTTGACCTTGGGCGGTGAGAACCCAGCTCGGCGGGCGGATTCCAGCCCCGCGAAGACATCATCAAGCCTCCCGCCCGTGATACGCCGGTAACGCTCCGGGTCGAGTGAATCGAGCGACACATTCAGGCGATCAAGCCCCGCGCGGCGCAGCTCCAACGCTTGCGTTTGCAAGCGGTGACCATTGGTCGTCATCGCCAGCGCGAGATCCGGGGCCGCACGGCGGACGGATGCCACAAAGGAGATAAGACTCCGATACAACAGGGGTTCGCCGCCCGTGATCCGCAGATGTTTGAGCCCATACCGTTGATGGAGAAACCGGATGAACTCGAGGCGCTGGTGGTCTGACAACGGTCGGCCCCTATGCTCCCCCACGTCGGAAGCGTCCGGGCGACAGTAGACGCATTGCAGATCGCAGGCGTCGATCACGGAAATGCGCATGCAGTCGATCCGCCGGCCGCAACCGTCGATCAAGCCGCGCTCCCGCTCCTGTTTCTCCACGCCGTCGATCAGCTGGGCCATCGGGTCTCCACCTCGTCGGCAAGCCGCTCAAGCTCCTCACGTTTCTTTCCACCGAACGAGCGACAGGACACCTCGCAGAACTTGTCGCAAAGTGAACTTTGATCCTCCGCGGTCAGCACGCTGTCGCCCATGTTGAACAGGACGTTATCCTCCTTGTTGATGTGGGCTCTTAACAGTGCGATGTACTCGCGGGCGGCTGCGATGAAACGCTCTTCGGCGCCGGCATCATCCCTGTCGCGTTCATCGAGCGCCTCTCCCATGGCCTTCGTGAAGCCTCGAGCGAGCGTGTGCTCCTCGAGCATACAGCCGATGGGTCCGTTCTCACGGGGGATGCCGCGTGCCTCGAGCGCGGGAAACAGCAGTTCCTCCTCCTTGGCGTGATGGCAGGCGTCGGCAAAGAAGCGGAAGAACTCGACGCACTGTTTGAACGTATCACCTTCGAAGCCGTCACCCCGTTGCGACCGAATCACCAGACGCTCGAGGACATCGACCACTCGCAATATGACACGATGCTCCGTCTTAAGCACCGCCGACGGCAGCTCGTTACTTGTTGGTTCAGACATCATCTCGTTGGTGCCCTTGTTGGTGCCACTACTGTGTCAGCAGTGATTTCCGTAGCGTCACGGCCGACCGCACCGCTCAAGAGCAGTACCACACGCCGCGTTCTACGTCATTCCACGTCCGCCACGGGGGGCGGACGCTACGCACTGACGGAATCCGCCCTTGGCGTAACGGCAAGCGCCCCACCGGGACAGAGATAAGAGCAGACGCCGCACCCGACGCATCCCTCGGGGGAGATTTCCGGAATCCCCTTGTCCCCAAATCTTATCGCAAGGTCTCCCAACGGACAACGGGTGACGCAGTAATCACAAGGCTGCCCGGCGGATAGATAACACTTCTTGGCATCGAGAACGGCTGTGCCCATCGACACATCGCAACAAGTCCAGTGGTTGCAGGGCGCCCGGCTCGCACACGTCGATACAGGGAAAGTCGACACAGAGGTAGCATGGCGACTCATCAGGGATGATCGCGGGCGTTCCCGCGTCCACTCCGAACTCAGTTCCCAACCGCCGAATAGAGTCGTGAGGGCAAACATCCTGACAGGCTGTGCATTGCGTGCACGCCGATCGAAACGCATCCTCGTCCCGAAGCGCTCCAGGCGGCCTTAGCCACCGAGGCTCAGATGCCTTCGCTTCGCTCGATGGCGCCGACGCGCTCCCTTGCGTCCGATACACGGCACCGGACAGCTCAGCCATCATGGATCGACCAAACTGCGAGACAAACTGTCGTCGACTCAGCGTCATAGCTTCCTTCGATACGGTCCGGACATCCCTATCCTCTTCATACATTCCCCTCGATGAGGGTCGAATCCTGCCCAGCCGAGGGCGGCTGGGCTACAGAACCGGCTGGGCTACAGCACCGTGTGGCACACCCGCCCTCGGGTGTGAACCGGCTTGGCCCAGCCTCCGCCGTTGTTTCACTTGCATGGCGCGTACCACGATGAACCCCACGACCAGAAGGGACGCCGCCGCCACGAAAACGGACGTTGCGGCGGTCGGATCGCCCGCAACCATCAGAAACGGGATCACCTCCAGCTCCCCCTCGACCATGATCGACAGCTCGATGATGTACTCGCCATCGACGGGAAAAGTAACGTAGAACTTGTGTTCGTTGTCAAACGGCTCGCGCCGTGTCGGTGGCACGATCACGGTGCTGTCGCCGAACGTGTGCGTTTGAAGCACGCGAATACTGATCGGCTGAGCGTAGACGACGCCGGCCTCACGATCCTTGATGTAGAAAGCGAGGTTCGAGGGTTCACCGGGAACCGGGATTCCAGGATAGGAGGTCAACAGAACGTCGTAGGGACCGGTCGTGGCGGGATACTCCAACGTCGGTCGCTGCGGGTAGTTCTCCTTATAGGAGTAGTGGGGCAGACCCAGGATATGATGCGCGATCGCCGGGCGCCCGAAAGCAAGCGTAGCCAACAGAAGAACCAACAATGACAGAGGATGAGACGGCAAGTGGCAAGAGGCAACAGGCAACGAGTTTTCTTGCCTCGGGCCTTTGGCCTCTTGCCTTTCTTTTCCCACCTGCGGCCAGGCGAGCCCGAAGGAGAGCGCCCCATCACCGCAGTGCCGTATGCACACGCCACAGTTGTCGCACTCGATCGACGTCGATTCCGTAATCGGGTTGATCCCCGCTTCACAGACGGGGATGCAAGCCCTACACCCCGTACACGCCTCCGCTTTGAGCTTGACGCGAAGCGGTCTGGCCCATCCGATCAACGCGTAGAGTGCTCCACCCGGACACATGGTCTGACACCACCAGCGCGGCGAAACGAGAACTTCAAACACCACGATAACGCCCAGCAGAACCAACATGCCCGTCAGCGCCGTACCGAAGACCCACGCGTGAATCGCCCGGCTGATCACCGCCGGAGGATACAGCAGCGCAAAGAGCGGCGCGGAGGTCACGGCGGTCAGACCAAGGCCCGCGACCAGAAAGATGTACTTGTTGGCGTGGGAGAACCTCACCTCGCCCGGCTGAATCTCCGCGATTCTCAGCAACTTGCGAATCTTACCTGTCAGCTCGAACAGCAGGTATCCCGGACAGATCCAACTGCAGAACACACGCCCGAGCAGCAGCGTCACCACGACCGGAATCGCAATCGAGACAACCAACGGCCAATGAACGTGCTTTGATGCAGCCGTCATCTCGGCGGCGGCCAGCGGGTCGGCCAGGTCGACGCCGGCCAACCTCATCGACCACAGCGTCCCCTTGTTGGCGTCGAGCAGCGCTTGTGGATCGTCGAGGCGATCGACGTAGGGATGGATGAAGCGCGTGACCACCTCGCCGGGCATACCGGCCATGAGCACCTCATCCTCGATCACGTGAGCGGCACGGTAGTGCGCATAGAGGCTCAACACCGGAATCATGATGCAAAGGAGGAGGACGGCGACCTGAATGCAGCGGCGCATGATCTGGAGGAAGAGGTGGAGGCTCATGTCGTAACCCCCACGACGCTTGGCTTTGGTGCTCCAACGATGCGAATGGCGTGTGGATAGCGGATGCACGAGCGCTCGCAACATCCACAGCCGACGCACACTTCGGGATGCACCGTCGGACGCTCCCACAGACCGATGGTCATGGCCTCACCTGCCAGCGGACACGCCCGGTAGCACGCACCGCAACTCCAATTGTTGTAGGAGTAGCACAGATCGAGGTCGATCCGGGCGACGCCGATCGCCACCTTCTCCTTGATCTCCTCCCGAGTTTTTCGGATCGGGCGCAGCGCCCCGCTCGGGCAGACTTCGGTACACTTGAGATAATCGCCCGTCTCACTCCTGCACAACATACACGCAGCCTTGCGCGGGTGCATGGTGGGCGTTGAGCCTCGGACGCCCGAAGCACCGGGGGGTATGGAGACGAGTGCATGGTTGGGACAGGCGTCCACGCAACGCATACACCGGATGCACGTGGAGAGGAATTCCTGCTCGGCAAGAGCACCGGGTGGACGCAGCGGGTTGGGCGAATCCGTTCCCAGATCGTTGCCGAGCCCCACGGTCAGCGCACCACCTCCCAGCGCCACCCCAACGGCAGCCGCCTGCTTGACGAATTCCCTTCGGCTCACCGACATGGTTGCCACAAACCCCTTCCGACGTCGCGGTCACGTCCGCCACGGGGGGCGGGCGCTACATTCGTCTCGCCGGTGCCACTGCTGTGTCAGCAGTGATCCCCGAACGGTCCCGGGCGACCGCACTGCTCACAGAGCAGTGGCACACGATCCGCCCGCTGCGAGCGTCAGATCTTCTCGATTCTTGCCGCGAGCTTCTTGTAGTCACACTGCCCGCTGACCGGATCCCACGCGCGATGGCTGACCGAGTTGACAAGCCACTTGTTCTTGCGCGGGTCCGCACTGTCCGCCACGGATAGATTCCACGGGCTAAACAGATACCCCGGCGGCACCTCATTTCGGGCCGGGCGGATCATGCTGCCCTGTCCAACCGATACGCGCGCCTCGTAATGGCCGCGCCTTGTCACCAACCGAACACGATCGCCGTCACGAAGACCGAAACGTTTCGCATCTTCATCGTTCACTTCCACGTACTGCTCGGGCACCAACTTGCTCGTGGTCGCCCCGCGGATGGTCTTGGCGGTGTGGAAGTGCTCGTAGACAACTCCAAGCCCCAGCCAGAACGGATAAACATCCTTCGTTTGGTGATCCACAAGGCTCAGTGCCTTGTCCGCGTAGACCTCC
>JADFOB010000119.1 GCA_022563055.1 Planctomycetota bacterium | reverse complement strand
GTAAAACTTAGGGTTCGGTCCACACCGTGGCGAGTGCCGTCACTGGTATAGAGCAGTGGCACACCCCAAAACTAAGCTGTGACGCTGCACTAGCGTTGTCTAGGAGCATGCTTGTGATGCCCACAATCAGAATCAACGCGGCCACGAGCGTAAGCCCGTTGACCGACCATTGGCGACGTGACTCGGCAGCACGCAAAGCCAACCCCGCCAGCCCCAACGCAGACGACGTGGGATCCGCGATGGCGTTCTCGAGTTCGATGCGTGCGTCGCCGATGTCACGCAGACGTTTGGATGAGTCCTTGGTCAGGCATCGACGCACCAGTAAATGAACGGTTGGAGGTGTATCGCCCGGTAGTGAAGTCCAATCGGGATCCTTGTGCAGGATCGCGCCTATCGAATCACTCACCGTCTCGCCACCGAAAAGCGATCGACCAGTCAGACATTCGAATAGCACAACGCCAAAACTCCAGATGTCGGTTCGCTTGTCCAGCCGTTTGCCACGGGCCTGCTCCGGCGACATGTACGCCGCCGTTTCGAGGACCACGCCCTGCTTCGTGTGGTCCGCGGTGATCGTCGGCGAATTCGCATCGCTCACGCCTGACGGGTCGTCAGCCAACGCCTTGGCGAGCCCGAAGTCAAGCACTTTGACCTGACCCTCGTGCTTGAGCATCACGTTGCCTGGCTTGAGGTCGCGATGAATGATGCCCTTCTCGTGCGCAGCCTCCAGGGCAGCGGCGATTTGTTCGCCGATTTCAAGTGCTTCATCTACGGGCACCGGGCCGCGTCTCAATCGGTCCGCGAGTGTCTCACCCTCGACGAACTCGAGTACAAGAAACCGTTGACCACCTGATTCCTCGAATCCGTAAACATGCGCGATGTTCGAGTGATTGAGCGAGCCGAGGAGCTTGGCTTCCCGCTCGAACCGTAAGACTCGCTCCGGGTCGCGCACCATCGTCTCGGACAGCACCTTGATAGCCACATCACGGTCGAGCTTCGTATCCCGCGCGAGCCAGACTTCACCCATGCCGCCTTTGCCAAGCGGTCTGGTGATCTCATACGAAGCGAGCTTTGTCCCAATCATGGAGACACGCCAAACCCTGGAGTCCGTCAGCTCATTACGATGCGTCAGGTCAGATTATCCCCCAAGATCGACTCCCCGGCTATCGCTCGATGACTGCCGACAACCCATGCGGTCGTTAGCCGCTCTGTACGTTCGAGCGCGCGATGTGAATCGCTCTTGGCGGTAGCATGAAGCGTGATTCTCCCGAGAACGACGTGAATCGGAATGTGGTCACTTGACCACCCAAACCCGGTCAAAGTGGTCAAACCCGTGCGTGGGAATCGAGGGGAGATCGACGTAAGTGCTTGCCAGGAAGATAGTTAAAACTCCCCGAGTAGGACTCGAACCTACGACCTAGCGGTTAACAGCCGCTCGCTCTACCAATTGAGCTATCGGGGAACGATGGTTGCGCGGGCACTATACACGGTCGCTATGGCGGGTCAACCTCCTGTCGATGGCGTCGGGCTTCAAACGCTTGACCCCCACGAAGGGGGGTCGCCGCGCTGCGATCAGTACAACAGATCGCCGGGACGGGCGTCGGTATCCTCCCATTCACGCCGGACCAGCCCCAGGCCATACAGGCAGAACTCGAAGTCCTCGCTCAAATGCCGAAACAGCGACGCGGGTAGAATGTCGTCCTCGCCGGCGAGTTGGGACACAATCGCATAGGACTCCTTCCCGCGCGTGACGTAGCTCAGCAGGACATCCGGTGTTGCGTGGGCGGAGCTCTTCAACTGCTCCGGATAAACGCCCGCCCAAAAGAGGGTGTAATCGCCGATGTTCCGGTAGACCGCGCGGTCTCGTTCGAGCTGACTCATCGGTGGGTCATCATCCGTAACAGCCAGCATGGCGGCGATCTGCTCCAGGCGCTTTCCCCGCGCGTTTGAGATCGCTTTGAGCCGGTCGACGTGCGTGAAGCTGACCAGCAGATCGGCCAGGTAGTCCGTCAGACCTGGGTCGCACATGCCGACCTCGGTGCAGAACGCGTGTTCCACCAGCCCGGCAAACAAGTGCCGCAATGGATGATCCCGATCGATCCGTTCCATAGGTACATCCCGCCCGGTGACCGCCTTGTCACGTGTCGTGCGTCGCGTAACGGTGCCGAACCGCGATTCCCGTCCCCCTAATTATAGGATTCACGATTTTGGCAGGCAAACAACCTCCCAATACTCGGTGGGCGTGTACGCCCGATCGCCTTGTCCCACTCACGAGCGCGCACGAAAAAGCCGCACACCGCGATTTGCGGTGCACGGCGTCCGGAAACTATTCCGTCACTGGCGGACGGGCGAGTTCGTTTTGGGATCGGAATCTCAGTCCTTTTGACCTTTTTTCTTCGGCTTCTCGGACTGAGGCGTAGGAGCCTCTTTGGACTTGCCTTTATCCGGTTTCGCCCTGTCCGACTTCGCTCCTTGAGGCTTGGGCTTCTGCGGCTTTGCATCCTTCGTCGAGTCCTTGGCGTCGGGTTTGGTTTCCTTGGCCCGACGGCTCTTCGCCTGGTTTCGCTCGGCATATTGCTCCTTCTGCGCCGTCGTGAGAAGACCCTTGAGACGGCCCTCCATCTCGGCAAAGAGCGCGTAGAAGGGTTGGAGCATTCTCTTGTGCCGCGCTGTCACTTCCTTGATGGCTTTGGTATCGCGTTTGGTTTGAGCCTTGCTACGTTCCTTCACGATCTTGGCAAACGCTTCTTTGTTCGTGTTCTTAAAGGTCTCCGCCTTCGCCTTGAACTCCGTCAGAATGGACCGCGCCGAAGTAATCTGACCCTCGTCGAGCCGATAATCCTTAATGAACTCCTCGACGAAGGTCGCCAGAATCCCGACGGGGATCTGATCGGTTGGTATCACAGTCGTGGAAGTCGTCCGGGGTTTGGGAGGTACGGGCGGACCCCCAACCGGTGACGGTGCCGGCGGAAAGATTCCTGCGTCCGTGGGTTTGCCTTCCTCCCAGGACGCGAGGCTCTCGTCGACGTGGACAAAGGTCTGGCGCATCGCCGCCAGATCAAAGTCGTGCATCTTCTTCTGCTCGTCGGTGAGAACTTCTCGCCACTCCGCGTTGGCGCGGAAGATGGTCTCTTCCGCAAGCTTGGCGAGCGGTCTGGCAGCTGCGCCCAAACGCTTGACCTCCTCAGGATCATCGGGTGGGTTGATCCCCATCTGTGTGGCGAGGATGCCGCGAATCGCCGGCCAAATCTCCGCCTCGTGCTCGATGAGGAAACGGCGCACCTCACGCCTCATCAGTTCGCCCGTGTACTGCGTCTGCGTTTCGTTCAGGTTGTAGCGACGAGCGATGTTCCCGACGGCCACGTCCATGATCCGTTCGATCGTCGCGGAGGTCGGCTCGAACCCGCTGGGCGCCACCGAGTCGGTGCTACCCTCCTGGCCCAACGCCGCTGCTGAACCGCAAAAAACGACCACCAGCAAACCCATCAACCACGTTGTTCGATCATGCAAAGCCATGTTTGTCTCGTACCTGCCAGTTCCCTGCCGATGCGCTACCCGCTCGAGCAACCGCCACTCGGACCCGATGCACAACGTTATATGAATCGCCCCAGGGCTCGGTTGCAAGTCCTATCCGACAGATTTCCAGCATGACGCAATACGCGCGACCAAGCCCGTGCGTTTCTGAACCGGGCCCCGGCGATCAGAACCTCCCTGGTTTATCGTCTGGTAGTCAAGAAGGGGAAACCTTGCGCCCACGCATTCCGAGAACAGCGCGGAGCGGCGCCATGAGAGTGCGAACGATGTGGGCGGCGCGGAAACGCCAGAAACGCCTTGTCAGGCGCTGGCTCCACGCATTATCCGGATCCTGTCTGTTCGCTCGACGCAACATCGCGCGGGCCTCAGACCAGCGTGCCAGGCGCAGGTAGGCAACGGCGGCGTTGCACATGGCCACGCCGAAGTCCGGCTTTAATCTTGCCGCCTCGACACAGTGTTCGAGGCCGGCCTCGATTCGACCAGTCTGAAACAAGCAGACGCCAAGGCTGTGATGTGCATGGGGATGATCGGCGTCCAGGGCGAGCACGCGGCGGAAGCTGTCGGCGGCGCGGCGCGGTTTCTCGTCGGCCAATAGGCAGATGCCGTGAAGCATGTGGACATCCGGGTTTCGCGGCTCCTGCCTCACAGCGGCTTCAAAGCACTTCGTCGCCTCGGCGTGGCGACCCAGTTGGAGCAGAGCTTCACCGACTTTCCGGTCGAACTCCGCCAAACCCGGATCGCCCCCTGCGATTTCACGGACCGCTTCGAAACAGGAAAGCGCGTCGCCCGCCTGCCCCTGCCCAAGCCACGTTTTGCCCAGAGCGAACCGTGCCTCGATGTGATCCGGTTCGAGCTCGACGATCTGGGCGAACTTGGCTGTCGCCATCGCCATCTGGCCCGACTCCACCGCGAGTTCCGCGAGATCGAGCAGAAGATCGGTATTGCCGGGATCCTCCCGCAACTCGCTGAGCAAATGCTCCCGCGCCCGGTCAAGCTCGCCACGGGCGCGACACGCGTGAGCAATGCGGCGATGCACGCCGACATAACCCGGGTCCAACTCGAGCACCCGCCGCCAGCAGTAGATCGCGCGGTCCGTTTGCCCGCGGATCGAAAGCGATTCGGCAATATGAAAGAAACAGTGCGGACAGGAATCGTCCAGTTCCTGGGCCAGGTAGAACATCTGCTCCGCCCGGTCATGCTGCCCGAGTTCCGCATACACGCTTATGCGATGACAGTAGGCCGGCTCGAAGTTCGGATCGACCCGCGCGAGGTCTTCAAAGACCTCCAGCGCGAGGGAGAAACGCCCGAGGTGGGAAAGAGCGATCCCCAGCACAAGTTTGACATCGCAATCTCCCGGTTCCAGCTCGAGCGAGCGCTCATAGGCCGCGACAGCCTCACCGGGTTGGTCCAACTCCTCCAGAACCAATCCTCGCTGCGCGTGCCAAGTGGCATTATTGGGGTTGATGGCGAGCGCGGCGTCCAACTCGGCGAGAGCTTCCGCCCATCGCTGCGACTCAGATAACTGCTCCGCCCGCTCTACCCGCTGTTCGGCTTCGTACCAATCGTTCATGGTTTGCCGTTGACCCCGGTACATCAGAATGTGGTGATCAACCAACTACATTCTATACCTCATATCGGACCGCGGCAACGTCGGAATGGAGGTAGATCACCGGCGTTGTCGGCTCCCAGCCCGTAGCTGAAAAAGTAGTCCCGGCGCGCCGGGATCCCCCGTGGCGGCCCTGGGAGGCCCAATACGCCTCGGCGTTTTACGTTGGCCATGGGGGGGGGCAACGCTACCGAGTCCCGGAACCGCTTTCCCGCCGCCGCCGGAAGTTTCACGCGCCCGGTTATCACGAGCCCCG